>JAPHSC010000386.1 GCA_026193125.1 Gammaproteobacteria bacterium | reverse complement strand
GTCGCTCATCAGGGGAAGTGAGTTCTCTACAATTGCCAGTGCCGCAGTCATAATTATGTAATGCCGGTTGCCGCTCAATGGGAAATATATCCCAAGGCAAAAAGCGGTCAAGCTTTCAACATAATTTTCTTAGCAAATTGCCAAGAAAGGCGAAAATTAAGGGTCAACTACTGCCGCAAATGTAGTGGGTTTCTGGATAAAAATCAGGCTTTATCGGGCAATGTCTAAGGCTAAATATCAGGCGGTTTTAGGGCCCAGGCAAGGGTAGGCATTATGGTAAATGTAGGCTGATTCAGAGTGGCCATGGGGCCTCTTGGCCTAACCGCTGTCAAGCGCTTATGTCAGATAATTATGTTGAAGGGCGGTTATCCAGGCGGTGGTGTATTGCTCAGATAGAGGAAGTTCGGAGCAAGATCGCTATTTTTAAGAGCAATTCGGATCACTTTAGTGATCGACGAAAAAGCCTGGCGAAGGTCGGCGGGTTGAAGTTCGTCTGTTTTTCAGTTGGATTTCACCACGTCCGACAGTTGGCGGACCGAGCCATCAAACACGCTACCTTAGCTCTATGTAAAGTTCTGTGAGGGGAGTCACATTTTTGATTACGGGTGGTCGACTGTTTTGCCGATTAAGGTTTTGAAATTGTGATTTCGAGAAATAATGAGGCCAAGCTGCAATTTTTAGAATTCTGCGCAAGGCGCCTTATCCTCGCCCCGAGGGTATCAGTGATGCTAAATGATCCGGATGCGGAGGGCGTGAATTCGCGTATGCATCAGCTCGCCGAGCGCGCTATAAATAGCCCTATGAGCCAATAGCTTAGGCATGTTTTCTAGTGTTTTGCTTGAGATCTTGATTGCCAGATGCTGTCTGCCATCTTGGGCGCCGGCGTGCCCCGCGTGCATTTCGCTTTCGTCGGCAATCTCCAGAATTGTCGGCTTGAGATGTTGCTCCAGCCTGGATTTCACTAGAACAATTAGATCTGTGGTGTCATTATTATTCATATAAGACAATAAGTTATTGGAAATAATTAAAGTGAAATATTGGGTAATTCTTATTCTATTTGAAGCCCTAATCCGATTTCTCTTGGGTCTCAAGCTGCGAGTTCGCGTGTTCGGTTGAGGATGCCAGTAACTCCGCTTTGCTACTTAACCAGATTCCCTGGAGCAGAACAAAAAGGAACGTCAATCCCAGCAAGCCGAACAGCTTGAAGTTGACCCAGGTTGCTTCGTCATAGTGGTAAACAACGTATAGATTCGCTGCTCCGCTAAGTGTGAAGAAGACTATCCACATTAAATTGAGTTGACCCCACAAGTTCGGAGCGAGGTCGATATTCTTCTCCAACAAGCGCTGGACCAGGGTTTTCTTGGTGATCAGTGGCGCAAGGAGAAAGGCCAGGGCAAACAGCCAGTTCAGCACCGTGGGCTTCCATTGAATAAATATTTCATTTCTCAGGAAAAGGGTAATTCCACCGAATATCAATACCAAGACCAGTGAGCTTAGGTGCATCTTGTTGATTTTCTTATTCTTATGCCAGTCTAACAAGAACTGGGCCAGAAACGAAACTATCAACACAGCGGTGGCGACATAGATATCAAAGACCTTATACGCTACGAAAAACGCTAAGACGGGGAAAAAGTCTATCAATAGTTTCATTTGGTGTTTAATGCCGATTAAATTTGTACCGGCAGCGATGATACCCTACGTGCCTTCTTGCTAACACAAGTGGCTTTTTGTGCCACCAATCAGCAGTAGTACAACATGACCCAGGTAATAGAAATCCACCCTGACAATCCTCAGGCACGCCTGATCAGCCAGGTTGTCGCCGTGATTCGGGACGGGGGTGTCATTGCCTATCCAACGGACTCCAGCTACGCGTTGGGCTGCCACCTGGGTGACAAAGACGCTCTGGAAAGGATTCGTCGGATCCGTCAGGCTGGCAAGAACCATAATTTTACGCTTGTCTGCCGCGACCTGTCTGAAATCGCTGTGTATGCCCGAGTGGATAATTGGGCTTATCGCCTTTTGAGGTCTTTAACCCCCGGTCCCTATACATTTGTATTGCGAGCGACCCGCGAAGTGCCCCGCCGTCTTCAAAATCCCAAACGCAAGACCATCGGCATCCGGGTACCCGAGCATCCGGTAACCCAAGCGCTGCTGGAGACTTTGGGGGAGCCATTGATGAGTTCCACCTTGCTTTTGCCTGGCGATGAGCAGCCCCCGTCCAATGCGGTAGAAGTGCTGGACAAGCTGTCTGGCAAAGTAGATTTGGTGATTGACTCGGGCCCCTGTGGATTTGAGCCCACGACAGTGGTTGACCTTGTTGATGGAGCACCGGTGGTTCTGCGATACGGTAAAGGGGACACGAGCCCACTATCGTAACTGGAGCTCCACCAGAATCTGGTGCGAAGTTAACCACTTGGGACCTGGTAGCGGGGCAGGCGTTGTAGACGGGATGGGCAGCTTTCCCGGCTTCCCCAGCGTATACTATGGGCGGGCCGTGTGTTTACTGGCGGGTCAGTTTGCCGCGACACCTATTTAGGTGTTTCGCGTTCTTTTGTCATTACCTTGGAGGCTTGAGTGACGAACGGTAGTCGTCCCGAGAATCGTGTAGTTTCCGGAATGAGGCCAACTGGGGGTCTCCACCTTGGCAATTATCATGGTGCATTGAAAAACTGGCTAAAACTTCAGTACGAGTACAAGTGTTACTACTTTGTGGCCGACTGGCACGCCTTGACCACGCATTACGAGGACACCTCGAGAATCGAGGAGGACCTGTGGGATATGGTGATTGATTGGTTGGCCGCCGGTCTGAATCCTTCAGCGGCCACAATTTTCATTCAAAGTCAGGTTCCGGAGCATGCCGAGTTGCACCTCTTGTTATCCATGGTGACTCCTCTGGCCTGGCTTGAACGTGTGCCGAGTTACAAGGACCAGCAGGACAAACTGACCGGACGAGATTTGGCAACTTATGGATTTCTCGGTTACCCCTTGCTCCAGGCGGCAGATATTCTCCTTTACAGACCGTCCTTTGTCCCCGTGGGCGAGGACCAGGTCGCACATGTCGAGTTGACGCGCGAGGTGGCTCGGCGGGTCAATTACTTGTATGGGAGAGAAACGGATTTCGAGGAGCGCGCCGAACGTGCTTTGAAAAATCTGGGCGTAAAAAATGGGAAACGCTATCGTGAGTCGCGGCGTTTGTACCAGGAGCGAGGAGATTCGAAGGCCCTGGAGGAAGGTAAAGCGCTGGTTTTTGGCAGTCATAATTTGACCGTGGCGGATGCGGACCGCCTGATAGGTTTCCTGGAAGGTGGAGGGCGTTCTATTTTGGTCGAGCCGGAAGCGCTGCTTACCGAGACGCCAAAAGTTCCGGGGTTGGATGGCCAAAAGATGTCCAAGTCCTATGGAAATACTATAGCTCTTCGTGAGGAAGCAGATTCGGTCCAGCAAAAGCTTAAGATTATGCAGACTGATCCTGCTCGGGTCCGCAGAAACGACCCGGGTGATCCTGACAAATGCCCGGTATGGGGGCTGCACAAGGTTTATTCCGACCAGGAAACTCGTGATTGGGTAAACGAAGGCTGTAGGACGGCCGGAATAGGCTGCCTG
>JAPHSC010000413.1 GCA_026193125.1 Gammaproteobacteria bacterium | reverse complement strand
GCCGAGAAATTAAGGATACTTGCCAAAGAAAAATCAATGGCGCTGCTTGAATTCCTGGATGATTGGATCGCCGCCAATGAAGTACCAACACCGACAGGTAATCGCATAGGCTTGGGACTTTATGTGATAGACCGTCCATCGGATCGAAAAGCGCAAGAAACGCTCCTGGGCCGCCAGACGGAAGAGGACATCTAATCAAGTAACTTGAAGACGGTGCACGGGCCCTGCTTATCTGCAGATTAGCCAGTGAGCCATGGGGAAAAAACGGGCCGCAAAACTGCATCCGCCGTTGCACGAGACCAATATCGAATGATATTTGGAATATTCTCAGAATAATTGGTCGGGGCGAAAGGATTTGAACCTTCGACCCCCTGCACCCCATGCAGGTGCGCTACCAGGCTGCGCCACGCCCCGACATTATCCGCCCTTACGGGAAGGGCGGCATAATAAACTATTATTTGAGAACTACAAGGCCAAACAGCTTATCGTCGAAGAATCTTCAGAATTTCTTCCAGTTCGCCCCTGATTTGCTTCACGATCTGCTGGCTCTGGTTGACGTCTTCTCTTGCTTCCTCGCCGGTCAATCGCTGTCTTGCCCCACCGATAGTGAAACCCTGTTCGTATAACAGACTCCGGATCTGCCTGATAATCAAGACATCCTGACGCTGGTAGTAGCGACGGTTGCCACGACGTTTCACGGGCTTGAGTTGCGGAAATTCTTGTTCCCAGTAGCGGAGAACATGCGGCTTTACACCACACAAGTCGCTGACTTCACCAATCGTGAAATAGCGCTTCCCCGGAATCGGGGGTAACTGGTCGTTATTCCCCGGTTCCAGCATATGCTTCCACGCGAGCCTTTAATTTCTGTCCCGGACGGAACGTAACCACACGCCGAGCAGTAATTGGAATTTCTTCACCTGTCTTGGGATTTCTACCCGGACGCTGATTCTTGTCTCGAAGATCAAAATTCCCGAAACCCGACAGCTTGACCTGCTCTCCATTAGACAGGGCATTCCTGAGTTCCTCGAAGAACAGGTCAACAAGTTCTCGGGCCTCACGCTTGTTCAAGCCCAATTCGTTGAACAACGCCTCAGCCATATCTGCTTTGGTCAATGCCATTGGTCTAATCTCTTATCTGGGCACCAAACTGATTCTTCACCGCATCGCCCACGACAACTACCACGTGGTCGGCCTCTTGATCGGTAAGCGTGCGGGATGATTCCTGTAAAATCAAGCCCAAAGCGACACTTTTTAGTCCGGAATCTATCCCCGATCCCTGGTAAACATCGAATAACAGGCAGTCAACAAGGAGGTCACCGGCAGCTGAACGGACCAGCGCAAGAATATCGTCAGCTGCAATCTCCTCTGAGAGCACCATGGCGATGTCTCTGCGAACACGTGGAAATTTCGAAATTGGCTTAAATAAAGGCATTTTCGCCCGCGTTACCGTCTCAATATCCAATTCGAATACGAATACGGTCTGGCGCAATCCCAGTGCGGTCTGAATACGGGGATGGAGCGCGCCTATCCAACCCACCGTCGCACTCTGCCGTGTAATCCTCGCACTCTGCCCTGGATGCAGGGCCGGATGCGTTGCCAATTCGAACTGAAATTCGTGAAAAGCTCCGCTCGAGCGCAAAATAGCCTCTACATCTGCCTTTATGTCAAATAGATCAACGGGCACTGATTTGCGCCCCCACTGCTCCGCTGATTCGGGCCCAAATGCCAAGCCCGCCATAGAATTTATTTCTTTAGTTTCCGCATCTTGCAAATTAAACTTCACGCCAATTTCGAAGAGTCTGATGCGTTCTTGCTGGCGACTCACATTTTGGTCAAGGGCCTGAAGCAGACCTGGCCAAAGAGAGACTCGCATCGCCGACAACTCTGAGGAAATTGGGTTACTCAGGGCTATCCCCACCGAGTCCGGAAACAGCAACCCCTGCAGGACCGGATCAACAAAGCTGTAGCTGACGATTTCCTGGTACCCAAGGGATACCAGGCGATCTCCCAGTATGGTGGCTTCTACCGAGGTCTCGGCAAACCTTGGCACGAGCACATCGCTGTGCAACGGAATCTCCGGGATTTCGCCATAACCATAGATTCTCGCCACTTCCTCGATAAGGTCCTCTTCGATTTCCAGGTCGAAGCGGTGCATGGGGGGCAGTGCCAGCCAACCGTCGTCTGTCTCAGTCAATTTGAGCCCCAATCTTGTCAGAATGGCAGCAACCTCAACGTCCGGCACGGCAAGACCCAGGACCTTGGCCAGCCGCTCCCGGCGCAGCCGTACTTGCTTGCGCTGGGGTACATGAGTGTCATCCCTGGCCACGACGACCGGGCCAGCCTGGCCACCACAGATTTCCAGAATCAACTGGGTCGCTCTTTCAATTGCCCTCTCCTGGATTGAGGGATCCACGCCGCGTTCAAATCGGTGCGAGGCATCCGTATGCAAGCCCAGGCGACGACCACGCCCGACGATTGAAAGCGGACTGAAAAAGGCGCTTTCCAGGAAAATGGATGTGCTTGCCCCTGTCACCGCTGAGTGCAGGCCTCCCATAATGCCTGCCAAAGCTACCGGAGCCATATGATCGGCAATCACCAGCATATCGGAATCCAAAATGACTTCCCTGTCATCGAGCAAGGTCAGGGGCTCGCCCTGCTGCGCCATGCGGACTTTGATTCCGCCATTCAGTTTGTCCAGGTCGAAAGCATGCATGGGCTGCCCGAGTTCAAGCAAAACATAGTTGGTGACGTCTACGACCGGCTGCAATGGCCTCAAGCCACTGCGCCGGAGCCTCTCCCGCATCCATTCCGGTGTAACGGCCTTGATATCAATGCCTTCGATTGCTCTGCCCAGGTAAATAGGGCAGGCAGACGCCTCCATCAACTCTACTGGCAGGGTTGTATCCACCGTCTGGGCGATCACTGGTACCGCCTTGATTTCAAACGGCATCGCGTTGAGGGCTGCAACCTCGCGCGCAATCCCAACGATACCCAGGCAATCGCCCTTGTTCGGAGTTAATTCCAGCTCGAATACCGCATCGTCCAGGCCAAGGTACTCCTGAATTTCCATCCCTACCTGGGGGCTGCCGGCAAGTTCCATAATGCCATCGCTGTCTTCCCCGAATCCCAGTTCAGCCTCTGAGCACAACATGCCATTTGATTGCACCCCGCGGAGTTTGGTTGCTCGAATCTTGACGCCGCCCGGTAGCCGGGCACCTGCCAGTGCTACCGGATAACTGCGACCGGCCCTGACGTTGGGTGCCCCGCACACAATCTGCAGCAACTCATCCTGACCCGCATCAACAGCACACACCGAAAGCGTATCCGCGTCCGGATGCCTGCTCACTTCCACGACTCGACCTACCAACACACCGGAAAACTGTGGTACCAGACGCTCCAGAGATTTCACTTCCAGCCCCGCCATGGTTAACTGCTCGGCAATTTCCTCAATCGGGGCCTCAGGATTTATCCAGCTGCGTAGCCAATTTTCACTAACTTTCATGCGTTTATGCTCCGCGGGCCTTCAATTGAACTGACGCAGAAAGCGTAGATCATTCTCAAAAAACAGACGCAAATCATTCACGCCATACCGCAACATTGTTAGGCGTTCCACCCCCATGCCGAACGCATAGCCAGTGAATTCCTCGGGGTCAATTCCCACGTTTTTCAGAACATTAGGGTGCACCATCCCGCAACCCAGGATTTCGATCCAGCCGGTACTGGAGCAAACCCGACAACCTTCCCCACCACACATCACGCACTCGATATCTACCTCAGCGGACGGCTCGGTGAAGGGGAAGTAAGACGGGCGCAGCCGGACTCTCAAGTCTCGCTCAAAAAACTGCTGCAAAAACTGCTGCAAAATTGATTTTAGATTCGCCATACTGACATCGTGATCGACGACCAGGCCTTCTACCTGGTGAAACATGGGCGTATGCGTCAGATCCGAATCACAGCGATACACCCGGCCCGGTGCAATCAGCTTGAAAGGTGGTTTCTGCCCAACCATCGCCCGAATTTGCACTGGCGAAGTATGAGTGCGAAGGAGTCGCCCGTCAGGGAAATAGAAGGTGTCGTGCATGGCACGGGCTGGATGGTAATCGGGTATATTCAACGCCTCGAAGTTATGAAACT
>JAPHSC010000360.1 GCA_026193125.1 Gammaproteobacteria bacterium | reverse complement strand
CGATACAACTGAGCAATGCAATTCGCGACGCAAAGCAAGATGTGCACCGCGGGCTGGGTTCAGGACACTGGGGCATAGTCTGGCAGGAAGACCCCCTGGGCTTGGCCCTGGGCGAGGCGGACGGCCCTGGTGATGGGGCCTCCGGCGCCAACACCAGCAATGGAACGGATATCTGGTATGCCTATGCCGACCCGGCCTGGGCAGATGCCGACCCCAATGACGGGTTGGGAATCTGGCACGCCCCGCTGCGCCTGACGGACAATGCGACCGCCACCGTGTCAGGTGGGGGCGAGCGCGACCTGGTGCGTGACACGCAAGGCGTGGAGGTTCAGGCCGCGGATCTGGAAGCCGGTATAGCCGGCGCTTCCCGCGCCAATTTCAACCTGGTGGATGACAGTGCGCGTAGCGGTAAGCGTATTGCCGTGGTGGCCTACGAGGAATCCAAGGGCGGCCAGGGCGAGGATGAAGGCAAGTTCATCCGCATGCATACGTTCACCTGGAATCAGCCGCAGGCTGCCAATCCGGCCGGTTGCCTGATCAGTGATCCAATGGAAACCTCTCGCCGTGTGCGAGTGGTAACCCAAACCGGCGTCGGCAAGGCCAATGGCCTGCGCATGGCGATTTTCTGGCGCCAGGGAACCATTTCCCAGGGCGGACCAGCCGACATCATGCTGCGCATGGGTTATGCATCCCAGACCGATACAGCGGTTAGCGGCCTGGGGTTTGGCCAACTGCTACCCGCCGTGGACCCGGCGTGCGAGACGTCGGATTACCCGCAGGCCCTGGTCTTGCAGAATCGGCCCGGATTGAATATCAGCAGCGACACGCCCAACGCCAACCGGTCGAATCTTGCCGATACCACTGGCGCCAACTTCTTCGAAAGCGCCAGGGCGCATCGAGCGGTGCTTCGTGGTGATGACCTGCACCTTGGATGGACCTGGACCAACGACTCGGTGGTGGCCCAGGCCACCAACCTGGCGAATTACAATTTCTGGGTCCGCAGTTACGACGATGTAACGGGTGACTGGCGCGCGCCGATCAATCTATCCCAGGTGAGCGATGTGGGTATAGACGTGCGTGAGCCGCGCTTGATGGGTATGCCCGGCAATGGGCCAGGCTGCACCGATCCCGCCAATCCAACCGACCCATCCGATTGTCAGGCCAAGTCCACGCTGGTGGCGGCCTGGGGTACGGCCAAGAACGTTTACGAGCACATAGGCGGAGCGGTTGACTACGAGATCTACTACACGAAGTCCACCGACAAGGGCGTCACATTCGCGGAGAAAACAGCTGTACCGGGTCGCGGCAACAACGCACGGTCGGAGACGCAGATGCGTATCTCCCCGGACGGCAACTCCATCGCCTCGATCTGGAGCGAGAAATCGGCTGTAGGTAGTAACGCGATATTCTCAATGGCGAACCCGATCCCGCCTCGCGCCGATGTGATGATCAGCGGTTCTGTGAAGGACACCCGGGTCGCCAGGGGCGCCACGGTCAAGCTGGATATGAACGTGATGAATCGTGGCCCACAAGTGGCCTATGGGGTGGTGGCTACGGCCACCTTGCCGGCGGGCATGGAAATGGCAGGCGTGCCGGATTGCCCGGTGAGCGGCAAGACCATGAGTTGCACATTGGCGGTCCTGCACCTGGGTGAATCGAGAAGTTACAGCTTCTCCGCCAAGGCGACTGATGCCGGCTCCCACAGTGTCATGTTCGCGGTCAGTGGCGCTACCGATGACCCGGTGCAGGCAGACAACGACCAGTTGCTGTCAATAAACGTTATGACCGACCCCACCACCGAAAGCAGTGGTGGCGGTTGTGTCATGAACACGCGCTCCGCCACCGACCCGATGTTGCCCTTGCTGCTGCTGTTGGCATTGGCGGCGGCGGGTATACGCGGATCGTGGCGGAAGCACCTGGAGAGCACGAAATGCGAGTGAAGGAGGGAAACGGAAGCTTGCACAGACCAATCCGAAACGGGTGGGCGAAGGGCGGCCCCGATGTGCCGACTCTCCGCGTGGTCGGACAGAAAATGGATTTTGTTAGCTGGGAATATGCACCGGCGGTTGTCATGGCCAATCCGGTGCAAATTATTCCGTAAGGGGATCTTGCGGGAAAGGAGGTCAATCATGGCAGTAGGAACTGCAAAACTTGGCCGGAGCATCAGTACCGCGTTGGCGGCCGTTCTGGCAGTACTCTTAGGAGTGGGAGCGTCACCGTCTGCATTGTCTGCGACCTTTGTCGTGGACAGTACGGCTGACGCAATTGATAACAATCTGGAGGATGGTCTGTGTGCTGTAGAAGGCGGTGGCTGCACCTTGCGCGCCGCCGTGATGCAGGCCAATGCCCTGGCCGGTGCCGATGTCATTGACCTTACGGGCATTAACGACCCGACCAATCCGATCCTGTTGAGCCTTTCCGGCGATGGACCGGATGAGATCTGGTTAGAGAGTGCGGGGGCCGATCCCTATGAGCTGGGTGGAACACCGAATGCCTCAGTGGGTGACCTGGATATCCTTGAAGACCTGGCCATACAGGGTGCGGGCCCCGGCCTGACCGTCATTGGCTGGGATCCGGCGGCAACGGCGGATCGCATTTTTCATCTGCAGGCGCCTGCCGGCGCAACGGTGGCCATGGTCAGTATTTCCGATCTGGCCGTTACCGGCGGCTCGGTAGTAACCGATTTGATCGAGCACATTGATTGCGGAAATCCGCCGGTTGAGGAGCCGGTGGAAGGACCACCGCCACCACCGAGTGAGGGTGACTGGGTGCTGAAACGCTTCGGTGGCGGTATCGCCATAGGCCCGGGTGCCGGCATTGGTAATACCTGCATCTCCGGTGGCGATGAAGGCGGTAGCGGAGGTCCGCCCGTCGGTGGCGAGGAAGAAGAGACGGGTGGCATCGAGGCGGTGGTATTCACCCGCCTGCTGATTGCCGGCAATTCATCTGAATCCGATGCCGGTGGTCTGTACGTGGCCGCTCCCTTGACTCTGAGCCAGTCCATCATTGCCTCCAACTTGAGCGAGGCCAATGGCGGTGGTATCTACCTGGATGTCGATTCTCTTATCGAGGATACGAGTATAGGCAGGATCTTTGATCCGGCGACGACGAGCAATCTTGGCATTGAAGACGCGGGACTGGTGGCCCTTACGGGGACCGGCAATCACGGTGAAAACGGTGGCGGTATCTTCGATACCGGGTTCCACTCCACCACTATCCGCGACAGTGCCATTAACGGCAATACCGCCATTGGCGGCGGCGCCATAGCAAGTCGTGCCTTGATCACCACCAGCATTACCAATACCACAATCAGCGGCAATCTTGCTTCTGACGTGGGCGGTGGTATCACCACCAACGGCCAGATGAACCTGGTCAATGTGACAGTGGCGAATAATCTTGCGACCACGGATGCCGCCGGTGGTGGAGGG
>JAPHSC010000122.1 GCA_026193125.1 Gammaproteobacteria bacterium | reverse complement strand
GGCCGGGGCATGTCCTTTCATGTGGATCAAGCCCGGGCGCGCACACTCTCCCTGAATCTTGCTGAGCAGACCTGAGTCAACCCCTGGGAATGCCGGGTGTTGTGGTTCCCTGGACAGGCTGGTCCTTTAAGGGGACCGCAGGCCCCGACCGCACCCGTCTTTAATCTTCCAGGTTTATTTGCCCTGATGCCCGGGTCCGGGTGCCGGAAGTAAACGGATCACTAATGGTCCGGCCAGGACCGGTAGCAGGCTGGCGAGGAAAATCAGGATCCAGGTTGCTGCATCGGGAATGGTCAACGCCAGCACTGTGCGAAGTGGTTGCAGTCCGAGGGCCAGTCCCAGGATCGCCAGGCACAACAGAATCGCCGCCCAGACCCATGGGTTGCGTGTGACCTCGTTGTTAAACAGGCGGTCTTGATCTGCGCGCATGTTAAACACGTGCCAAAGCTGGGACAGGGTGAGAATAAGAAATGCTGCGGTAAGCGGGTGCGCATGCTCCAGCCCGGGCAGGTGCGCGGCGATCTCGACGCCACCCAGTACGGCGACAGTAATCAGCAGGGAATGGACGATAATACGTGTCCAGTGGTGGCGGCTGATCAGCGGTTCCTCGCGAGGCCGGGGTGCTTGTCTCATGATACCTGGCTCGGCCTCGCAGGCACCCAGCGCCAGGGCAGGGAACACGTCGGTGACAAGATTCAGAAACAGGATTTGCAGGGGTAACAGGGGCGGTGCCGCGCCGATCACCGTAGCCAGCCCGATGATCAGGATCTCGGACAGATTGCAGGAAAGCAGGTAGCTGACGAATTTGCGTATGTTGGCGTATATCGCTCGTCCCTGTGCCACTGCAGCGATGATTGTGGAGAACTCGTCATCCTCAAGCACCATGGCGGCAGCCTCTCGGGCGACCTGTGTGCCGCGCTTGCCCATCGCCACACCGATATCTGCCTTGCGCAGGGCAGGTGCATCATTCACGCCGTCCCCGGTCATTGCCACTACATTGCCCGCGGCCTGGTGCATGTCGATCAGATCCAGCTTCAAGCGTGGATTTGCCCGGGCAATAACATCCGCCGACTTCAGCAAGTCCTGATGTTGGCTGGCGTCAGACAGGTCCCGGGCATCCACACTTACACAATCGCGCGCCGACGGCGTCAGCCCGATCTCCATGGCAATCGCACGGGCAGTGGCCAGTTGGTCCCCCGTCACCATTACCACCCTGATTCCCGCCTCGTGGCACGCTTGCATATCTGTATCGATACCCTGCTTGGGTGGGTCGGCAAGACCGGCAATCCCCAACAGGGTGAGTTCACGGTAAGGCTGGCTGTCTTTTTGATCCTCGAACTTGAACGCAAAGGCCAGGGTGCGCAGTCCTTTCTTGCCAAGGGCATTTGCGTGTTCCAGCCATTGCATTCGCAGTGGCTGATCCAGGACCTGGCGCTCATTGTCTTTCCAGATTCCATCGCAGGCATCCAGTACATGTTCTGGAGCGCCCTTGATGCAATACATCATCCTGCCGTTCCTGGCATGCACCGTGGCCATCATCTTGACATCGGAGTCGAACGCGGTGTGTTGCAGACAGGGGTGGGTGTCGCGCAATGCGGCGATGTCAATACCGGCCTGGAGAGCGGCTTGCAGCAGGGCGATTTCGGTTGGGTCGCCCACCCCTCCATCCGACCCGACCATTTCCGCGGTGTTACACAGGACGGCGACCTCCAGCAGTGTTGAGAAGACGGGAGGAGGGATCGAGTGATTGACCCGGCATTCTCCGTCCGCGCTAAGCAGTTGGCGCACGCTCATATGGTTCGCGGTGAGGGTGCCGGTTTTATCGGTCACGATAAGATTGGTGGCGCCCAGCGTTTCCACAGCCGCCAGGCGCTCGATCAATGCGTTGTTGCGTGCCATGCGACGCATGCCCCTGGCCAGGGCGATCGTGGCCACAATCGGCAGGCCTTCCGGTATGGCTGCCACGGCCAGGGCGATAGCGGTTTCGATGGTCAGCAAGGCATCCTGCCCGGTGGCCAGACCGACCGCCATCATCAGGACGCAGACCACGCTGGTCAGGGCCACCAGTCGGTGGCCAAGACGACGCAGTGATTTCTCCAGGGGGGTGTCGCCCGGCGTTGCGGCTGCAGTCAAGGTGGCGATGTCGCCTACCTGGGTTTTTCTGCCGGTGGCTACGACCACGGCCTCGGCATAACCACGGGTGAGCGCGCTGCCCTTGAACAGCATATTGCTGCGTTCAACCAGGTGGGCGTTTTCGGGGACCACTGCCGATGATTTTTCTACTGCTACGGATTCGCCGGTAAGCAGTGATTCATCTGCCTGGAGGCGGGAGCTTCGCATAAGACGCGCATCGGCGGTGACAATGTCCCCGGCCTCCATCACCAGGATATCTCCGGGTACCAGGCTGCGAGCATCCACCTTGTGCAGCATGCCACCACGTCTGACCGTCGCCGGGACTTGTCCAAGATTTCGCAGTGCCTGCATCGAACGTACAGCGTGCAATTCGGTGGCAAAGCCTATGGCGGTGTTGAGGATAACGACCACCGCTATAGCAATCGCCTCCGCAGCATTTCCAAAGGCCAGCGCAACCACGCCGGCCACGCACAGCAGCGCAGTGATAAGACTGGTGAATTGGTCGAGCAGTACTTTCCAGACGCTGCGCCTGGACGCTTGAGTCAGTTCATTTGGCCCGTACAGGCGCAGACGCGCAGCCAACTCCGCCCCGTCCAGTCCCTGGTCGGAATCCACTTTGAGGGCAGTCAGCACTGACTCAACGCTATTGGCCCAGGGGCGAAATGTGGCGGCGTTCATCCTGACCCATGCTCAAACTACAAGTACCTTTATGAACCGCCTGCGACCGGCTTCGCAATACGTGACTGCGCCTACGTCAGTGCGTGCCGAACCAGTGCTGCACTGCACCAGTCGGAGTCGCTAATTGGTTCAAGTCTAAAATCCGGGGGTACTTGTGCGAAACCGTTATAACAGTGATAGGATTGAGACCGTTATAGCGCCACCAGGTGGCCTCCACTCGGGGGGCCGCGCAGACCGGGAATACACACCAGGCATTGGTGCGCAGTTGGGCTTACCGTGCGGACTTTTTGGTATTACAAGACTCGGGATTTTAAGGGGCAAGTATGAAAAACAATAAACCGTGGGCCAGAAGGCTGGGATTTGTGTTGGCACCGGCCATACTGCTTGGCGTGACCTCGCAGGCCCAGGCTGTCAATTTCGAATTGGCTGGCTTTGATGCAAGTTTTACATCGGACATTTCACTGGGTGCGTCGTGGCGCCTGTCAGACCCGCAAGCGAACCTGTATGCCGGTTCCAATGCTCCGGGTGGTACAGCCTCGGTCAGCAATACCGACGATGGCAATCTCAACTTTGCCAAGGGTGACATCAACTCCCTGATCATCAAGGGCGTGCATGACCTGGAACTGAGTCGTGGTAATTTCGGTGGCGTGGTCCGCTTCAAGTACTGGTACGACAATGAGTTGGCAAATGGCGATCGTGCTCACGGTACCTCGAATAATTCCTACGTGCCCAATGAGTCGCTGGAAGACAGCACCTACAATGAATTCGCCAAGAACCAGGGTATACGCCTGCTTGACGCCTTCGTTTACGGTGATTTTGACATCGGCGGTCGTCCGCTGGATCTGCGCCTGGGTCGCCAGGTGGTCAGCTGGGGTGAGAGTACCTTTATCCAGGGTGGTCTGAATGCAATCAACCCGGTGGACGTATCGGCATTTCGTCGTCCGGGTGTGGAAATCAAGGAAGGTCTGCTTCCGGTAGGCATGTTGTACGGTGCCTTGGGTCTTAGCGACGCGATCAGCGTTGAGGCCTTTTACCAGTATGAATGGGAAAAATACATTATTGATGCCTGCGGCAGCTATTACGCTGATGCGGATTTCGCGGCCGACGGCTGTAACATACTGACGGTATCAAACGGTGTGTCTGATGCCTATGCGATGGCGAATGGCGTCTACATTACCCGCGACGGTGATATTGAACCCGATGATGGTGGTCAATACGGTATAGCCTTGCGCTATTTCGCCGAGAAACTCGGTGGTACCGAATTCGGTTTGTATTACATGAACACGCACGGCAAGATTCCGATGTTCACCGGACGCACCTCCCAGAACGTGGCCCTGGGTGCACCGCCCGGGTCGACCTTCATTCCCGGTAACCCTTACGGGGGCAACCCAACCTTCTATGCCGAGTTCCCGGCAGACCAGAAGTTATATGGTTTGAGCGTAGCCACCAACCTTGCCGGTTGGGCAGTGTCTGGCGAAGTCAGCTTCCATCCCGACATGCCGCTGCAGATCAACTCCACCGAGTTGTTGCAGGCTGCCCTGGGTCTGGCTCCCTGGAGCCCGATTACTCCTGTAGTGCTTGCTTTGCCACCGGGCGGCACCTTCCAGGGCTATGATGAATATGACAGCACCCAGGCTCAGTTGACGGTCATCAAGACCTTCTATCGTGTCCTTGGTACCTCACAGATTGCCCTGGTGGGCGAGGTGGGCTGGGCCGGTGTCAGCGGTCTGCCACCCACTACCGGTGTTGACCTGGTAAATGGCCAACTCAATCGTCGTTATGGTCGTTCCCCAACCTACGGTATGGGCTCGTTTGCTGCCTTCCCGTATTCAGGGTTTACGGTGACCTGCGAGGGTATACCCAGCATCGGCCTGGTACCCAACTCCAATGCGGCCAATTGCACCGACGAGGGTTTTGTCACCGATTCCTCCTGGGGTTACCGGGCACGCCTGGTATTCCAGTATGACGACGTGTTCAAGGGTGTGAACCTGGTGCCGAGCCTGAGTTTCTCGCATGACGTAAGTGGCTGGCACCCGGCGGGGGTCTTCAACGAAGGCGCCAAGAGCCTGGGTCTGTCGCTTAAGGCAGAGTACCTGCAGCGCTACACCGCAGAAATATTCTATACGGACTTCTCCGGTGGCGATTACAACACCCGCGTTGATCGCGACTTCGCCGGCATCAGCTTCGGCGTGAGCTTCTAGGCCAGGCCAAGGATTTATGAGGATTAACAACATGACATTATTGAAAAAGACCATGCTGGCGCTGGCCGCTGCAACCTATGTGGCCGCCAGCGGCGCTTCCGCCGCAATTTCCCAGGAACAGGCGGACAAGCTGGGCGGGCCGGAGCTGACTCCCATGGGCGCCGAGCGTGCAGGAAACGCGGCGGGGACGATTCATGAGTGGACTCCGATAAGCAAACTGCCTGCCGGTTACACACCCGGGCAACCCCTGGTGGATCCGTTTGCTGATGATCAGTCCGAATTTTCCATCACTGCGGCCAATTACGAGCAGTACAAGGACAACCTGTCCCCCGGGCAGATTGCCCTGCTGAAGCGTTATCCGACTACATTCAAGATGAATGTGTATCCATCGCGCCGCTCGGCCGCCTATCCACAGGCGGTATATGACCAGGTCAAGGCCGGCGCCGTGAAAGCCGAACTGGCCGAGGGGGGGAATGGCCTGAAAGCGCTGGTATCGGATACGCCATTTCCGATACCCGCCAGCGGCATTGAAGTGATATGGAATCATATCGTTCGTTATCGCGGTGGCAGTGTGAAGCGCAGTTATACGCAGATTCCTGTGCAGGCTAACGGCAACTTCAGCCCGGTGGTGTTTGATGACCAGATCACCTGGGCCAATTACATGAAGGAAGAGGTTGACCCGAATCGTCTGTTCTTCTACATGCAAAGCATCGTTGCTCCGGCTCGCCTGGAAGGCACCGTGCTGCTGGTGCATGAGAACATTGACCAGGTGAAGGAACCTCGTGCGGCCTGGGTTTACAATGCCGGCCAGCGGCGTGTGCGGCGTGCTCCAGACGTGGCTTATGACGGTCCCGGCACCGCCTCTGACGCGCTGCGTACGGCAGACGATCTGGACCTGTATAACGGCGCCCCGGACCGCTATGATTGGAAGCTGCTGGGCAAGAAGGAAATGTATATTGGCTACAACAGCTATCGCTTGCTGAACAAAAAGGCCAGCTACAAGGACATACTCCAGGCCGGGCATATGAACCCTGACTATCTGCGCTATGAGTTGCACCGCGTCTGGGTAGTGGAAGGTACCTTGAAGTCGGGTGAGCGGCACATCTACGCCAAGCGCACATTTTATG
>JAPHSC010000027.1 GCA_026193125.1 Gammaproteobacteria bacterium | reverse complement strand
GCCAGTCCGGCCAAAGCAACACATCACGCTCCCGGCGTGATGCCTCAGCGCGAACTGAATCTTTCACTGGACCTCCTTGCGGGCAACGGCGCACTGCTTCTCCTTCTATGCGGAGCGGGTTCAGGCTAAAGGTTAAATCCAGACAGCTAATGAAACCCGCAACAGAAATTGCGGGTTTTTTTTTATCGAGAGCACGACATGGCAACTGTAACAACGCAACAGAAAAGGAGAGCCTTCCATGGCTGACTACGTACATATTTTCGACACGACATTGCGCGATGGGGAGCAATCTCCGGGCTGCTCCATGAACGTCAAGGAAAAGCTGCAGGTCGCCAGGGTTCTCGACGAGTTGCGGGTAGATGTGATCGAGGCCGGCTTCCCTGCCGCCAGTGACGGCGATTTCGAGTCAGTCAGGTCGGTTGGCGCACTGGGGCTCAACGCCACGATCTGCGGATTGTCCCGCACCCGCCGCGGCGATATAGAAGCCGTAGCCCGTTCACTGGAAAACGCAAAGAAAAAGCGTCTTCACGTATTTATTGCGACCAGCCCGATTCATCGCGAATACAAGCTCAAAATGAGCAAACAGCAAATTATCGACGAAATGACGTCTGCCGTGGCATTCGGTCAACAGTGGTTCGATGACATCGAGATCACTGCAGAAGACGCCGGGCGTACGGAAATCGATTACCTGGTCGAATATTTTCAGGCCGCGATAGATGCCGGTGCCACCGTGCTGAATGTTCCCGACACCGTCGGTTATGTAACACCCAGCGAAAGCCGCATCCTTTACCAGCATTTGAATGACAACCTGCGTAACGTGGAGTCCGTCATTCTCAGCTGCCATAACCACAATGACCTGGGCCTGGCTGTGGCCAACAGCCTGGGAGCCATCGAAGGCGGCGCCCGCCAGGTGGAATGCACGATCAACGGAATCGGTGAGCGCGCCGGTAATTGCTCACTGGAGGAAGTGGTAATGGCCTTGCGGACCCGGTATGACCGCTACCAGCTGGAGACCGGGATCGACACGACCAGGCTCTATCCGGCCAGCCGCGTCGTGACGGCTGTGACCGGTTCACGTGTTCAACCCAACAAGGCGATTGTCGGACGCAACGCATTTGCGCACGAAGCCGGTATCCACCAGGACGGTGTTTTGAAACACGCGGAAACCTACGAAATCATGAAACCCGAGTCGGTCGGCGTCCCGGAGAACAGCCTGGTGCTGGGCAAGCACAGCGGTCGTCATGCATTCAATGACCGGTTGAAAACACTGGGTTTCTCGGTCAGCCGGGAGCAACTGGAAGAGCTGTTCGTCAAGTTCAAGTCCCTGGCCGATCGCAAGAAAAGTGTGTATGACGAAGATATCGAAGCACTGGTCCTGGGGACCGAACAGAACGGACCCTGGCACCTCGACGCCATCTCGATTCACACCGAAGTGGACGATGCCGACTATTCCGCCGAGGCCAGCCTGAAACTGCGCTTCGACGGCCAGGCACCCCGAATCCATACGGGACGCGGTGATGGGCCAGTCAACGCCATCGTGAACGCCATTAGAACCATTCTGGATGAAGAACTGAGCATGGAGGAATTCCAGGTTAATGCAGTCTCCAGCGGCAGTGACGCCCAGGGACGCGCAACCGTGCGAGCCACCATCGGCGCCTGCCGTTACCAGGGCACGGGAATTTCCACGGATATCGTGGAAGCATCCGCCCAGGCCATGGTCAACATCATGAATCGCCACCATCAGCACCAGGGAAAAGACATTGCCGCGTCCAGGATTGCGGCCGCCGTCTGATCCAAACCAGGAGTCATCTGAATGTCAGAACCCACCCAGTCCGCATCAACGCTATTTGAAAAGGTCTGGCAGCGCCACCTGGTCAGGAAGGAAACGGCGGAAACCCCGGCTATCCTGTACATCGATTTGCAATTACTGCACGAAGTCACTTCACCCCAGGCGTTCGATGAACTGAAACGCAGGGGCCTCAAGGTTCGCAGGCCGGACCGCTGCCTGGCCACTATCGACCATTCCACGCCCACAACACCACCGGACGCCAACGGTGTGCGCCACTACCATACGCCCGAAGCCATGGCGCAGGTGGATATCCTGCATGCGAACTGCGCTGAGCAAGGCATTTATCTGCACAGCTGGGACAGCCCGAACCGGGGGATCGTCCACGTGATGGGACCTGAAATGGGTGCGACCCAACCCGGCATGACCATTGTTTGCGGTGACAGCCATACGGCTACCCATGGGGCTTTCGGCGCGTTGGCCTTCGGCATCGGCACGACCGAGGTTGGCCATGTCCTGGCCACGCAATGTCTGCTGCAAAGCAAACCGAAAACGCTTGGCATACGCATCGACGGAGTCCTGCAGCCGGGGGTGACGGCCAAAGACGTGATTCTCCATATCATTGGAACCATTGGAGTCGACGGCGGAACCGGGTCGGTGATCGAATATCACGGGTCAACGGTTCGGGCGATGAACATGGAAAGCCGCATGACGATGTGCAATATGTCCATCGAGTGCGGAGCACGGGCCGGAATGGTCGCGCCGGATGAGACCACTTTCGAGTACCTCGAGGGCAGGCAAATGTCGCCTCAAGACGCGCAATGGACAGCAGCAGTCACTGACTGGAAAACCCTGAAGACCGATCCGGGCGCAAACTACGACCGACTCGTCGAGATTGACGCATCACAAATCGAGCCGAGTATCACCTGGGGCACCAATCCCGGGATGGTCATTCCAAT
>JAPHSC010000235.1 GCA_026193125.1 Gammaproteobacteria bacterium | reverse complement strand
TGGCGGCGGTTGGCCGGGCCATGCGCCAGCTCGAAGTCGGCAACCTGTTCCTGTGCTCCGGCCACAAAGCGGCGGCTGCCGCGAAGCTCGTTGCCAGCACCGGGGGCGCGCTGACCGGCGTCACCTTCGCCGCCAGTGGCTCGGAGGCCAACGAGGTGGCGATCCGCGCCGCCCGCGGCTTCACCCGCCGCCGCAAGCTCGTATCTCTTCGGGGCAGCTATCACGGCAGCAGCTGCTTCGCGATGGCGGCCGGCGACAGCCCCGAGTACCACGAACGCTATCTGCTAGATTTTCCCGAATTCATCAAGGTGCCGTACAACGACGTCGAGGCGCTGCATGCGGCCGTCGATGGGGAAACGGCTTGCGTGCTGCTGGAAGCCAGCCCCGCACAGTTGGGGTTCCCGGAGCCCGATCCCGGTTACTTTGCGGCCGTGCGCAGGATCTGCGACGAACAGGGGGCGGTTTTCGTACTCGATGAAGTTCAGACCGGGCTCGGCAGCTCGGGCAGCTTCTGGTTATGGCAGCAGCAGGGCGTGGCCCCGGATATCCTGACCACGGCCAAGGGCCTCGGCGGCGGCATCGTTCCCAACGCGGCAGTGCTGATGGCGCCTTCGATCAAAGACTGGTTCCTGGATACCGAGTTCCCGCACATGTCGACCTTTGGCGGCAACGAACTCGGCTGTGTCGCCACCGCTGTGGTCTGCGATATCACATCCCGCCCCGGGTTCGTCGGGAACGTGCTGCGGTTGATAGAGCAGTTCCGTGAAGGCTTTGCCGATGCGCCCTTCCGGGTAAACCAGGTAGGGCTGTGCATGGGTTTGCTGTCAGATACGATGGACGCGTACGAAATGACGCGCAGGCTGTTTGACGCCGGGGTGCTGGTGCTGCCGGCGCATTACGAACCGCGCGCCATCGAATTCCGCCCCGTCCTGATCCTGAACCAGAACGAGGCGGAATCCATCATTGGCAGCGTGCGCGATGTGCTGGGTTGAGCGTTCTGACCTGTTTTAGCTATTGATTCAGCTGCCCTCGCGAGCGGCAAGTGCTTCCTTCAGGATGGGTGCGCCCAGCGAACAGGATTGGATGCCCATAGCGGTGACCAGTTGCAGCACCGCCATGATCTCCTCCTTGCTGGCGCCCTGATCCAGCGCGCCCCCGATATGCCGGCGCACGCCCGGGGCATACAGGTGCATGCAGGAGGCATTGACCGCCAGGAGAAGGAGTTCGATGGTTTTGCGGTCGAGTACGCCGGAACGTATCGGCAGCGTGCCCATGTCCATGAACTTCTCGGTCCACAGCGGATCGAATTCGGCGAACTCATCCCAGGCCGTGTTCCAGCTGCCCGCCTTGCGCATCTGATCGATAAGGGGTGTATTGCTCATAAGTATCTCCTGCTACTGTCTGTTGCTTGAATCGACACCGGCTGCGATCGCAAGGCGGTCGAACCATTCGTAAAAAGCCTTCACCCCGGTAATTTTCAGATCGAACTGGGCGCCCGCGCGGAGGCAGGCGTCAAACAGGTTCTGAGCCTGCGAACGATCGCAGGCCAACAGGAAGCCCGGGCCCTGTCCCCTGAGGTTGACCAATTGAACCCGGATGCCGTGCGAGCCGGCGGCAAAATAGAGCGGTCCCGGCATGTCGGGCCGTTCGATATCGACAGCCACCAGGCGCTGTACCACTTCCGCGGCTTGTGGGCCCCAGATTCCCAACAGGACCCAGCCCTCGGTCATATCGGAATACCAGCTGTCCGGCCACTCCGGTTCCACCGGGCCGCCCAGGTCGAAAATGATCGCCTGGCCCGGCTTCAGGCAGCCCGCCATGGCTTGCCCGTTCCACACGGCCTGGCCGGGCTTCGACAGCCCCAGTTGTGCAACGGCCGGCCCTTGCAGAATGGCCTTGGGGCGATGGCTGAGGTCGGTGAGGCCAACCCCGCAGTCGCCTTCCGGCGGCTCGAAGCTCTCGACCACCGGCCAACCGCCGTGTTCTGCTTCGACCGGCTTGCCCACCCAGGCGGGCAGCACGATGGCTCGCGTGCGCGTCATCACATCTTCATCCTCTCGCCGGCGGGATCATGGAACGGCGGCTTGGCGAAATCGGCTTCGACCTCGCGGCCATCGAACCAGAGCCTGACCTTGCCACCCTCGCGCCAGTCTTCATGCGGCGCCACCAGCGCCAGGCCGATGGTCTTGCCGAGCAGCGGGCTGTAACGAATGCTGGTCACGCGGCCGAGCTGCCGGGGGCCATTGACCACCAGGGAACCGTCGGCGACCGGCGATCGGCCCTCGATGCTGAAGGCGATGACCTGCTCGGTGAATTCGTCGCCCGCGATCAAATCCAGAATGGGCTTGCCGACCGTCTCCGTCTTGTTTCGATTCAGCATCCAGCCGAAGGAAGATTCGAACAGGGTGGTGAAGGCGTCGGTGTCCACGTTGGGCACCACGTGGCCTTTTTCCAGCCGGCAGATGTTCAGGGCTTCGAGCCCGAACGGCCGCAGGCCCAGGGGTTCGCCCAGTTCCAGCATGCGATTCCACAGGAACACCGCCTGGCTGGACGGGCACAGCAACTCGTAGCTCAGCTCACCCACGAAGCCCATGCGCATGGCAATCACGCTGACCCCGGCGATCTCCAGCCACGCCCAGTTCAGGAATGGCAACGCGGTGTCGGAAATGTCGGCATCGGTCAGCAGGGCGAGCACTTCCCTGGCCCTGGGTCCGGCGAGGTTGATGCCGGCCCGGGTCTCGGTCAGGTTCACCATCCAGACCTGCCAGTCTTCCTCCCGGCGCCAGCGGGAAAACCACTCCTCGGTCACGGGCGCCCGGCCCGTGGTGGTGGTCACGAAGTAATCGTGGTCGCCCATCTTCAGTGCGACGCCGTCGTCGATCAGGATGCCGCCCTGGTTGCAGGCGGCATAATAGAGGATCTTGCCGGCGGCCAGGTTGTCGACCTTCTTGGTCATGACCCGGTTGAGCAGCTTTTCGGCGTCCGGCCCGAAAACCCGGAATTTGCCGAGCATGGAAACGTCACAGATGCCGGCAGCCTGGTGAACAGCGAGACTCTCGGCTTCCTGGTCTCCGAAGTCCATTACCCGCATCCAGGCGCCCATGCGGGCTGCCTGGCCGCCCTGCTCGAGTTGGACCTGATGCAGGGGCGAGCGCTGCGGGTGATCGTGGTGCCCGGCAGCCAGTGCACCCAGGGTGATGGAAGCCACCGGCGGTCGCGTGGTGGGCAGCACGCGGGCCCCCAGCTCGGGCCGCTTCCTGGCCATGAGGTGGGCGAAATTGGCCTCGCACATGGCGCCCTGGCAAGCCCCCTGGGTCGCGGTCGTGTAGCGCTTGCAGGTTTCGATGTTGTCCCAACCCTCGGCCATGGCCTGCTCGATGTTGGCTTCGCTGACATCATGGCAATAGCAGACGAAGGTTTTCTTCTTGTTTTTGTTCTCAGTCAGCATGGGCTGCAGAGCGACGGCTTGCAGGGCCGCTGCGCGATCGAGTTGCTGCCGGGCATCCTGTTCGACCGCCGCCAGCTCCAGGCCAAGACTCTGCAGGGCAGCAGCGGCAGCGAGCCTGCCTTGCGCCATGATCGCCTCGGGATCTTCCAGGCCGAGCAGCCTCCCGGCCGCCTGGTGGGTGGCCGGCAAGCCATCGGGCAGGTAAAAATGCAATTCGGGGTCATACACCATCCGGGCCCCGATCTGGCCCAGCAGCTTGTGCCGCGGGTAGCGTCCGGAAGCGGCCACGATGGTGTCGCAGGGCACGGTTTGCGTGTCGGAACCGTCGAGGGCAGCCAAGGTGGCTCCCTCGATTCGTTTCGATCCGCGGGAGCCGGTCAGCGTATAGCCGTTCCAGACCCTGACGCCTTGCTCGGAAAGCTTCGATCCGAG
>JAPHSC010000079.1 GCA_026193125.1 Gammaproteobacteria bacterium | reverse complement strand
CCGGATAGCTGTTGGCTTTTTTCTTCTTGCCGGATCCTGTGGATGCAGCTCCCAGGCGGCAGGAGTTTTCTGACCTGAAGCGGTGTACGCCTTCGGGAGCCCGGGTTGTCCAGCGATGTAATCGGTGCTGAGCAGCTGTCAGGGCTTGGCCCCGGCTTGACTGGATGGCGGGCGAATAGTCAATTGTCACAACTGGTAACCCGCCACCCCCGCGGGTTCAGCCCTGGTTAAGCTAACAGGGGCTATGGTTAGCCCAAGAGTGGACAAAGCCGTGTGACGGAAATAGCGGCCAAACCCGGGAGGCAGTATGTTTATTATGATACAAGCCATTGAAAATAAGAGTAAAAAGGTAATCATATCAGCCCTTTCGGCGCTGCTGGTGATGGCGTCATGGAGCGTCCCGGTGTTGGCCCAGGACGCAACCCAGGCCCAGCTTGAACCGCAGGTGGTATTGGAAGACCCGGGTCAGGCCGAATTGGCCAGGGAGCTGGACCCGGGTGAACTGGAAGATCTGGTGGGGCCGATCGCCCTGTATCCGGACGATCTTGTCGCCATCGTGCTGCCCGCGGCGACTTACCCGCTGCAGATTGTTGAGGCCGCGCGCTTCCTGGATGATCTTGAGCTGGACGCGACACTGAAGCCTGATGAGGACTGGGATGACTCGGTGGTTGCGCTGTTGAATTACCCCGAGGTCGTGCGCATGCTGAATGACGACCTGGATTGGACCTGGCGTCTGGGCAACGCGGTGCTGACCCAGCAGGATGACGTGGTCCAGGCCATCGGACATTTCCGCGACCGTGCCTATGCGGCCGGAAACCTGAAAACGGATGAGAAGCAAAATGTGCTGGTGGAGGAGGGCGTGATAGAGATCACCCCCGCCGATCCGGAAGTGATTTATGTGCCGTATTACGAGCCGGCCAGGGTGGTGGTTGTGCAGTCCACGCCCGCCTATTACTACTACCCCTATGCCTACCCCCTGTATTACTACCCCTATCCCGCCGCCTATTCATTCAGCTCGGGCTTTTTCTGGGGCGTGGCCACCGCTTATACCATTGGCTGGTACAGTCATTGTCTTAACGTGCACTACCCCTACTACTACAGTCATCCGTATTACAACTACCCGTATTACCGCAGCCATTACGTACGCTACTACCCGCCACATCGCGGACCCGCCTACCCGCGTCCTCCCCACGGGCAGAGCTATAACTCGCATGACCGTTACTCGGGCGGCGACCGTTGGCAGGCCGGCAACCATGCTGCCTCGCGGCCGGTGAGATGGTCGGGCGCCAGCCCCCAGAACAGCAGGGGCAGCGTTGCCAGTAACGGTCGTGTGGTCGCGGCAAACACGAATCGCAATCGCTCAGGCGAACAAATTTCGGCCTCCTACCGCAATGCTTTTGCCCAGGACAGTTCCCTGCGCAGGATCACGAATAGCAGCGGTGTTGCGAACAGTTTTTCGCAGGGCGCAAGTACCCGTGGCGCGGGCTGGAAGGAGCGTACTGTGAGCTCTGACCCGAATCGTGCCAGCAGCACTGTTCGTGCCGGGTCCAGCGCCAGCGCGAATACGAACGCCAGTCGTCCCGACAGCCACGATGCCAGAAACTGGCGTGCACCCACCAAGCAACCGGTGGCCCGCTCCACGGCTGATACAAACACTGCAGCCAATTCGAACGCCAGTAGCCGGTCTGCAAGTCAGCGTTCCAGCCAGATCACGCAGCAAGTGCGGAGCAGTCTCGAGGGCGATACTCGGCAACGTCTTGCGCGGGCCAGCGGTGGCAACCAGGGCGCCAGTAATGTCAGCGCGTCAGGTAACAGGACAGCTACGGCACAGGGCAATACATCGAGCACTCGTAACAGGACGGTTGCTGCCCAGGGCAATCGGCAGCCGCCCGCCGTGCAGAGCGGACGCAATAACACCCGCCCGGTGGTGAGCAATGAAAGCCGATCACAAACCAGGCCAGTGCAGGTTCCGGTGCAACGTGAGGCTGTACGCAGTGCCCCTTCCAGGCCAGAGCCCAAGGCCAGTCCGCCTCCCGCGCCCGCGAAAGCACCCGAAGCCAGCAGTCGACCACAGCGTCAAAGCCAGGGCAGCAGTCAGCGCTCTGGTAATAGCAAGCCTCGGGGGCGCCCGCACTAATTTTGAGCACGCCGCAGCCTGCCGGGAATATTCTGTTAAAACGGCAGTAGGCGAAGCAGGAAACAGCGTCATCGCAGTCTGTCCCGTGTTAGGATTTCGTGCACACCTGCACATTTAAAGAATCTCGACCGCCCGGGACCTACCCACAAAACCCGGGGCGCTTATCGGGATACATGGGACAGACAAGACAGCGATGACAGAAAAGAGTTCTCCTGAATCGGCGTTGCGGCGATTCGGTACCGTTGGCAGCCGTGCGGATGCAGAATTGTTTGGCGAGGATCTCACTGTCGCCGAGCACGCCAACCTGATCGACCTGGACAACCAACTGCACCAAAGCTGGGCCCTGGGCGAGAAATTCGTGCTGGGCTGGGCGCCTTCTGATGAGGGCATTGCCTTCTTGATCGCGCCGCACTATTTCCTGGCTGACCAGATTCAGCGCGCCCCACGTGGCACCATCAGTATCGCGGACAGTTTCTATCGGGAACTGGTCTCCAGTCCCAAGCAGCAGAAGTTGGAACGCCTGGAGCAGATGGCGCAGACACTCGGGCTCTCGGTGGTGACGATTCCCCTGCAACATGGGCTCAGCGGGCGTAGCCAGGAAACCGACTCAATAGAGCGCATCATTCGTCGCTACGGCATCAATTACTCGGATAACCGTGCGGTCGCATTGTTCGATATTGTGGGCTTCAGCCTGCTTACACCGTTTGAGCAGATGACCCAGCTCAACAGCTTGTCCTATTCGCTCAATTCGGCTCACAGCCGCATGCTGAGCAAGAAGATCGATATTCGTTTTGCGCGTTCCAACACGGGTGACGGATTTTATATCTGGAATCGCGACGAGGGCGACAATGCCAACACCAACCTGTATCACTTCATGCATTTGGTGCTGGCTGACAACGCCATCGCGCGGCGCAAGGGCAAGACCCGCGTGGTGCCGATACTGCGGACCTGTTTCCACCTCGGCAGTTGCTACGAGTTTTACCAGGCAGAAAGCCTCAGCCCCATGCTGTACAGCTACCTGGTTGGAGATGTGACCATCGAGCTGGCGCGTATGGTGGACAAGGCCTTGCCGGGACAGATCATGGTCGGTGAGTTCAGACTCAGGCAGCAGCCCTCACCCGAGTCCATGTTGAATCCGGAAGAACTGGATGCGATACGTTTTGTGGACATCGCCCAGGAACACCTGACCAAGCTAAATGGTCTGGAATTGGCCGGTGAACCGATTAACTCTATCAAGTGCTACCTCACCGGTCAGCCTGTCGCCGGTGGCGGATACGATGTGCGCCGAATGGAGATTCACGACAAGCACGGTATTGCCTACCATGCCTTCAATGCCAAGGTGAATATCTACCGGCAGCGAGCCGAGCCCATCTACCTGGGGATCGAGGATCGCAGCCTGGGCCAGATCGCACGCCTGGACAGTTAACCTTCCGCCCCGGCCTTATCACCCGTCTGCACCCGCCATAAGCTTGCATAGATGCCGTTGGCAGTCAGCAGTTCCAGGTGTGTACCCGATTCCACAATCCGCCCCTTGTCCAGCACGTGGATAGTGTCGGCATGCACGATGGTGGAGAGACGATGAGCGATGATCAGTGTGGTGCGGGTATGCGAGATACGCAGCAGGGAACGCTGTATGGCGGCCTCGGTTTCATTGTCTACCGCCGAGGTGGCTTCATCCAGGATCAGTACCGGCGGATCTTTCAGTAATGCCCGGGCAATGGACAGGCGCTGACGTTGACCGCCGGAGAGCTTCTGTCCACGCTCGCCCACCAGGGTGTCGTAGCCCTGCGGCAGACGCTGAATAAACTCGCTGGCCTCGGCGGCGTCCGCCGCTGCGGTAACCTGCTCAAAGCTGGCTCCGGGGGTCCCGTAGGCGATGTTCTCGCGTACCGTGCCATGAAACAGGAATACGTCCTGGCTTACCAGTCCGATGCTCCGTCGCAGGCTGTCCAGTTGCAGGCCTTCAACCGGCTCACCGTCGAGTAGCAGGCGACCGCTGTCGGGCGCATAAAAACGCAGCAGTAGCTTGATCAGGGTGCTTTTGCCCGAGCCGGTCTGGCCCACGAAGGCCACCGTGCTGCTGGCGGGGATGTCCAGATTGATATTCTCCAGCACCGGGTGTCCGGCGCTGTAAGAGAAACATATGTCGTGGTACTGGATTTGGCCGCGCACCTTAGCGAGTATCTTTGCATCGGCCTGGTCACGGATACGCACCGGAACTTCGATCAAATCCAGGATACGCCGGGAGGAGGCCATCGCCCGTTCAAACAGGTCGACCGTCTCGGCCAGACCCGTCAGGGGCCAGAGCAGGCGCTGGGTCAGGAACACCAGCACACCGTAGGCGCCCACATTCAGCCTGCCTTCCAGGGTCATCCATCCGCCCAGCAGGAAGGTGGCGACGAAGCCGGCCAGGATAGCCATGCGAATGATGGGAATAAAAGCGGAACTGATGGCAATGGCCTTGCGGTTGGCGGCTACGTAGGCCTCGCTGTCCTGGCGTATGGCGCCTGCCTCGAATTCCTCGGTGGCAAAACTCTTGATGGTGGTGATGCCGGAAATATTGCCTGAGAGACGCCCGGCCAGCATCCCCACCCTGTTGCGCACTTCCGCATACAGGGGTTGTGCGCGGCGTTGAAAGTAGAAGGCGCCGATGATGATGACCGGGATCGGCGTAAAGGCCATCAGGGCGATCAATGGGGAAACCGCAAAGAACACTCCACCCACGGCCAGCAGGGTGGTCACTACCTGGATCAGGCTGTTGGCGCCGCCGTTGAAAAAGCGCTCCAGCTGGTTCACGTCATCATTGAGGATGGACACCAGGTTGCCGGTGCTGCGATCTTCGAAATAGGCAAGATCCAGGCGCTGCACGTGCCGGTAGGCATCCAGGCGCATGGCGTGTTGCAGGTCCTGGGCCAGGTTTCTCCACATCACCAGGTGCAGGTACTCGAACAGGGACTCGCCCATCCAGATCAACAAGGTCAGACCCGCCAGCAGCAGCATCTGCCACTTGGGGTCGCTGATGCCCAGTCCGGCCACGAAGGAATCCTGCTGGCGTACCACGACGTCAATCGCGATACCGATGAGAATTTCGGGCATGACATCGAACAGCTTGTTCAGGGCTGAGTACAGGGCTGCCAGCGTGATGCGCCGGCGGTAGCCGCTGGCGTAGCGCAACAAGCGGGCCAGGGCCTGGAAGGAAGTGGACGTGGATTCTGACATGGACGGAGTCTAGCAAATGAGGCGGTCGGGCAAGCGGAAAACTTGCAGTCGGGTCGGCAATGGCCGGACTTGCTGCCAAGGGGCTATTATTAGGCAACGGAGGTGCCCGCTATGAGACTTCGACAGGGTCGCACACGCTTGCAGCGTTTTAGTCGCGAGATTATCGACCAAACGCCATTCATCGGTATCGTTGTCTTGCTGGTCGTGGCGTGGTCGATCTTCGCTGCAGCCCTGTATTTTGCGGAAAGCAACGCGCCCGGCACATCCATCCGGAATTACGGTGACGCCCTGTACTGGTGCGTGGCGGCGTTTACCACCGCGGGTATAGCGGATCGACCCCTGACAGGGCTGGGTCGTCTGTTCGGTGCCGCCTGGATGGTGACCGGATCGATTCTGTTCTTTGGCGCCATCGTGGCCACCATCACCGCGTATTTCATGCGTCCGCTGCAACGCCCGGCGAAGAAGATCATCGACACTATCGAGTACAACCTGGAGCGTCTGGACGACCTGAGCGTGGAGGAGCTGGAGTTGCTTAAGGGCACAACAGACGGATTGATCGTGCACATGGAGAAATTGCTCAAGTCCAGGGAAAAACAGGAGCAGATTGAAAAGAAGCGCGACGCAGCCGCTGCGAAAAATGGCGCCTCAGGTGAGGACTAGCGGACCGTGTCGCGGCGGATTTTCGATCTTCCCGCCAGCAGTGGCAGTTATGTGCTGGCGCTGTTCGCCGCCGCTGCTGCGTCTGTGCATGCGGGGGCACTGGGTGAGCGATTGCTGAACGCCGGCGTGTATCTATATGTAGGCAGCGCCTTCGGCCCGGGAGGTATCAAGGCGCGGTTATCACGCCATTTGCTGGGAGCTCAAACCCGGCGCTGGCACGTGGATTACCTGCGCCGGCACATGCCCCCCATGGCGGCCTGGTACCAGCCACAGACCAGGCCGTTGGAGCACCTGTGGGCGCAAGTCCTGGGGGCAGGACGTGGCATCACCGTTGCCTGGCCGGGATTTGGGGCCTCCGACTGTCGCTGCGACACACACTTGTTTTACGCCTCTGTAATGCCTTCACTTGCCGGGTTCAAAGCCCGACTCGCCAAGGTGGGGTGCGACACGGGTGGACTGTCGGCAATAGTCACGGCAAAGTAAGCGGGACACTCGCCCGGCACTGGAAAATGCACCGGCATTTGATTGCCAGGAAAATACTGCCAAGGACAAACCGTTTATGCCGCATCCCCTTTATCCTCATCTTCTTGCGCCCCTGGACCTGGGCTTCACTACTCTGAAAAATCGTGTGCTGATGGGCTCCATGCATACGGGGCTGGAAGACGGGAACAAGCATGAACGGCTGGCTGCCTACTTTGCCGAGCGGGCTCGCGGTGGTGTTGGCCTGATCGTCACCGGCGGGTATGCGCCCAATGTAGCGGGCTGGGTGAAGCCGCTGTCAGGGATGATGAGTGGCAAGCGACATGCTCGCAAACACAAACTGGTGACCGCTGCGGTGCACGCGGAGGGCGGCAAAATCGCCATGCAAATCCTGCATGCGGGACGTTACGGCTATCACCCTTTTTCGGTCGCCCCGTCAAAGGTGAAGTCTCCCATCACGCCCTTTGTTCCGCATGAGCTTTCGGCCCGCGGCGTAGACAAGCAGATCCAGGCCTTCGTACGTTCAGCCATGCTGGCACAGGAGGCCGGCTATGACGGCGTGGAGATCATGGGGTCCGAGGGCTATTTCATAAACGAATTCCTGGTCACCCATACCAACAAGCGCACTGACCAATGGGGCGGCGATTACAGCAATCGTATGCGTCTGCCGGTGGAAATCGTGGCTCGTACCCGGGAAGCCGTGGGCGAGAATTTCATCATCATCTATCGTCTGTCCATGATCGACCTGATTCCCGATGGCAGTACCTGGGAAGAAGTGGTCATGCTGGCCAAGGCGGTGGAGGCTGCCGGGGCTACCATCATCAATACCGGTATTGGATGGCATGAGGCCAGGGTACCGACGATTGCCACCTCGGTGCCACGGGCGGCGTTTACCTGGGTCACGCGGAAAATGAAGCAAGAGGTCAGCATTCCACTGATCACCTCGAACCGTATCAATGTGCCGGAGATGGCGGAGAAGGTGCTGGCGGACGGTTGTGCCGACATGGTCTCCATGGCCCGCCCGCTGTTGGCGGATCCGGAGTTTGTTCTCAAGGCCGAGCAGCAGCGGGCTGACGAGGTAAATGTCTGTATAGCCTGCAACCAGGCCTGTCTGGATCACACCTTTAAAAACAAGATGAGTTCCTGCCTGGTAAATCCCAGGGCATGCCATGAAACAGAGTTGCATTACCGGCCCAGCGATGCGCCAAGGCGTGTGGCTGTCATCGGTGCCGGGCCGGCCGGCCTGTCCACGGCGGTTGTCTTGGCGCAGCGTGGGCACAAGGTCGATCTGTTCGATGCGGCTGGCGAAATCGGTGGTCAGCTGAACATGGCCAAGCAGGTGCCCGGCAAGGAAGAGTTCCACAGCATGCTTGCGTACTACCAGCGTCAGTTGGAATTGCACAAGGTCAATGTGCAGCTCAATACACGGGTTAAACCCGATGCGTTGCTGGGTGCCGGCTACGACGAGGTAGTGCTGGCTACCGGCGTGCTGCCGCGTGATCCAAAGATTCCCGGACAGGATCATCCCAAGGTGCTCAGCTATATCGATGTGCTGCGTGGCAAGGTTGCCGTGGGCAAGCGTGTGGCCATCATCGGCGCCGGAGGTATAGGTTTTGACGTGGCCGAGTACCTGGTCACCGGCGGCCACTCGAGTACCCTGGATTTGCAGGAATGGCTGGAGGAGTGGGGAGTCGTGGATCCGTCCACCGCCCGGGGTGGCGTGTCCCTTACCGGCCCCGACGTGCCCGCGCCCGAACGCGAGGTTACGCTGCTGCAACGTTCTGCAGGCAAACTGGGTGGCGGTCTGGGCAAGACCACCGGCTGGATACACCGGGCCAGTCTCAAGATGCGCAAGGTGCGCATGCTGGGCGGGGTCAATTATGAGCGTATCGAGGAGCGTGGCCTGCTGATCAGCCATGGCAAGGAGCGCAGTGATCCGACCTGGCTGGAAGTGGACAACATCATTCTGTGCGCCGGGCAGGTGCCGCTGAGAGAAATGGAGGCACCGCTGAAGGCCGCCGGAATACCGGTGCATATAATCGGTGGTGCCGACGAGGCCACGGAACTGGATGCCAAGCGCGCCATCAACCAGGGCAGTCGGCTGGCGGCATCCCTGTAGAATAAGCAGAACCTGGATTTTGACGGAAGCCACTTATGAGCCTGGAAAAGACACTGGACGACGCGACCCGAACCGAGATAGAAGCCGCCGCCTTTCGCCGGTTGCTTGAGCACCTGGGCAAGCACCCGGAAGTTCAGAATATCGAGCTCATGAACCTGGCTTTTTTCTGCCGCAATTGCATCGCCAAGTGGTATAGCGCCGAGGCGATGCAGAGGGGTGTTAGCATGGACTACGAGCAGGCGCGGGAAGTGGTCTACGGCATGCCTTACGGTGAGTACAAGGCACGCTACCTGGAGAAAGCCACCAGCGAGCAATTAGCGGTGTTTGACCATGCGCGTCTGAAGGCCAGCGATTAGGAAATACATTGCCGGGTGGGTTTTCGTGCCGATTTAGATGGTGCGCTTTAGGCTGCGTTTTACGCACCGGTTTCGATGGCGCACGGTAGGGTGCGTTTTACGCACCGTTTCAAATGGTTCACGGAGTGCACCCTACGAATGTCTTCTCGGCGTGTGGTGGATGCGCTGCCTGGATTAATTCCATTGTTGAGCCCCTGACTCGGGGTCTGATAACTGTTACCCTCCGAACCCTTATCAATGAACTCAAGCTCAGGATTTCAGCCATGCGTGTAGTTTTCCCCATTATTCTTTCCGCTGTTTTGCTATGTGCCTGCGACGGGCAGAAGGCGCCAGCCCCCTCAGCGCAAACCGGTGACACGGTGTTCACCGCCGCGGCAATTGCCGCCTCCGAGCGCATTACCGCAGAAGACATTCGTGCCACCGTGGCCGAGATCGCCAGTGATGCCTATGAGGGTCGTGGCCCCGGCAGTCCCGGCGACGTCAAGGCGCGTGCCTACCTGGCCGCTCAGCTTGCCGCGATGGGTTACAAGCCGGCCGCCGCCGACGGCGGTTGGGAACAGCCTTTTGCCCTGATCGGCATCAATGCTGCGCAACCACTTTCCTGGACATTTACCCGGGAGGGCGAGTCCTTTGCCCTGCAGCAAAGCGAGGAGTTCATCGTCGGCAGCGGGGTTCAGGCCGAGCGCTCGACGGTTGAGGATGGCGAATTGGTGTTTGTCGGTTACGGCATGTTTGCGGCTGAGGCGCGCAGCCTGATCCTGGGCAATGCGCGGCTGATGACATGGATCAACCGCAGCTTTGCGGCGATCTTTGCCGCGTTGGCCGGGCGGCTGGCGCTGGAGCGGGCATGAGCCGGGACGCAACGATTGACGTGTATGAGGCCAAGGCTGCGGATTATGCCAGCCTGACCGAAGACTTGTATGAAATGAAGCAGCTGAGAGCCTTTGCCGGGGTTTTGCCCGAGGGTGCGCGCGCGCTCGAT
>JAPHSC010000289.1 GCA_026193125.1 Gammaproteobacteria bacterium | reverse complement strand
GGATACCAAGGGCGACTTTCAGAGTGCCGGCGGCTGATTCACTGGAAACGACATGTGTTGCTTGATCGAGCTTTGAATTCATTCAGGAATTATAATCCAGGTATCTTCAGGGGAATCCGCAGGCAGTTCGTAAATGTCCAGTCAAAATTGCGTGTATCTTTCCAGCATTGCTACTGACCAACAGCTTTTGATTTCTGTAAAAATAACTCCTAATTCGTCTCAAACCTTCATTACTTTTCACTTACAGAAAACTCAACCTGAAGCGCAGCTTGCGCATCGCGAAGTTCAAGGGTTTTTCCTTCAACATTGAAGGTCGAAGCATTTTCCAGTGCCTTGAGGAAATCGGTTTCCTGCTGCATGATTCCCACCGGCTCAGCACACATCATACGCGTTCCGGCCAGCGGTCCGGTTTTGATGGCGTTTCCATCACGCTCATATGTTCCTGAAAATTTATTACAGCCGCTGGATCCGGTAACCGTTCCATCTTCTGTGAAGGTTGCAGTTACAATTGTTCCGGCCAGCAGGCTCTGAACCCCGCCCTTACCATTGTTAATGCCGGTAGCCTTCCATTCCGGCGAAATCAATGCAACTTCCATACGCGGTACAAAAACCAGTAAGACCTTTTGCTCTGCATTTCTGAGTCGAAGTTCCTCGCCAACAATCAGGAAGTCAGCCGTTTCACCCAGTAACTTCAAGAACTGATTTTCCTGAGCCATCAATTCCGGCATGCCCATCATCATAGTCGAGCCATTGATGGAAAATTCCAACGACGTTCCCTCCACCTTAACTCCTCCGAAAAAGTTATTCGCACCGGCATTACCTGTAACTTTTCCATCGGCTATTTTCAGATAGGATTCTGACTTTTCAACAATCGGGTCCATTGTACCGCTGACAGAAAAATAGTTTTCAAGCATCCAGGCTGTATTATCGATCGACAGCCCAGCCGGTTTCTTTGTAACGACTTCAACCAGTTGATATTGGTATTTAGAGGCATCGGCCGGTACATTCTCACGTTCAGTCACCCTAATCTTAAGTTCATATTCATAACCCGGAACATAGTCGAAGCCCTTAATTGCGCTGTAGAACATCTGATAATTCGAATCCGGAGGCTGCTTGACCAATAAGCAGGTCATGGGTCCAACGCCGACGCAATCCTCCATGGCCGGCGCAATCTGGAAAGTTTTCACGCTATCACCTCCGGAATCAGCAATACCTGCATTTTTACATCCGGAAAACAAAAGAACTGCACAAAAACAACTCATAACACCAAACGCACTCTTCAGTTTCATGATGTCCTCCTTACATTTTTGGAAGATCGGAATCATGACCCTGATCCAGAAAGGTTGCAATAGTAAAAAGATAGCCAGGGTTGCTCGCTGCTGCTTTATACTGGAAATTGACCCTGACCTTTAGCTATTTTCCGGCTTTAAGGTTGAAACGGGCAAGAAAAAACGATTGAAACCAAAGATTTAAACCACCCGGAAAAAGCGAAATTGGCAGGAGCTTCTATACTAAAAAGGTACACCTGTAAAAACCCAGATATCAGGAGCCTAAAAATGAAAACTCAACCCCCCCAAAAAACGAGAGTATAAGCAAAATAAACAAATCGGGGGACAGTTTACTTAATTCCCACAGGTCTGAACGACTTTCCCCGACAAAGCAAAGGGACCAGAGCCGCTACAATTCTCTCGACTGAATACCGCAAATGGAAACATTTTTAATTGTCGAGATTTGCAATGCCCCGCATCCCCAGGCTCGTTGTTCCCGGTCACCCCCATCACGTCACGCAGCGCAGAAACCGCAGGCAGAAAACTTTTTTTCATGCAGAAGACTATCTGGCATATCTTGAATTGATTGCCACTGCAAAACCAAAAGCCGGGTGTGACATATGGGCTTACTGTCTCATGCCCAATCACGTCCACTTTGTGATAGTTCCCCAAAATAAAGACAGCCTTGCACTGCTATTCAAAGAGACTCATCGTAGGTTGGAAGTGAGCGGTTTATCGAAACTTTGGAGTCACTCACCGGAAGATCATTGAAACCTTTAAAGCCTGGTCGAAAGCCAATTAAGTAAACTGTCCCCTGATTCTGCAATTAAGTAAACTGTCCCCTGATTCCCTGTCCCCTGATTCCCTCTGTTATCTCACTCCTGATGCAATAATTGCTTCAGATGAGGATCCGTCGAATCATCTACTGGGAAGTTCAATTACCTACCGCATAGCGGTGGGACCACAGCGGGGGCGCACGGTCTTCGCCTGAAGGCGCCTACTCTTGGCACGCTGCAAACCCTACCTGATTGTCAATCAGACAACCCGTTTTCAAGCTCGGTGGGCGAAGTTGCCGGGTTCTCTCTACATGCTGGTGTAGCCACCAAGGCCAACGAGCGTACCAAACTAGAACGCTTGTGCCGTTACATCACGAGGCCGGCAGTATCCACAAAACGTCTGACATTGACCCGCAATGGCCAACTCCGCTATGAGTTGAACCAAGAGTAGGCGCCTTTAGGCGAACACCTTGGAGCAACGGTACCACGCACGTCATATTTGAGCCGCTGG
>JAPHSC010000007.1 GCA_026193125.1 Gammaproteobacteria bacterium | reverse complement strand
CCCAGGGGGCCGGTGGTGGTCTCAACGCCAATATCGAGATCCACCTCCGGATGTCCGGGCGTCTTGGAGCCAAACTGGCGAAATTTCTTCAGCTGCTTCAGTGGCAGATCGTAGCCACTGAGATACAGCAGGGAATACAACAACATGGAGGCGTGGCCATTTGACAGTACAAACCGATCCCGGTTTGCCCAGCGCGGATTGGCGGGGTTATGCCTCAGGAAGTCATTCCACAGCACCTCCGCGATATCGGCCATACCCATGGGTGCGCCAGGGTGTCCTGAATTGGCGGCTTGTACGGCGTCCATGCTCAACGCGCGTATGGCGTTGGCGAGATCTTTCTTCTTCAGCATGAGGTTTTTCCGGCAGGAGGACGTGACTGGTCAGGGGAAGACGCGTATTTTCGCTTATGCCGCCGTATCGGGCAAGGCGCGCTGGGGCGAAAGTCGCTGCATAGCCAGATTTCCAGCCAAATATTTCCACTAACCGCCTGAATTCAAGGGTAATGACCTAGCGAGCGTGCCGTCCGCGAGGGCATTTTCGATTCTGCGGTGAAGTTATCCCGACCCGCGGCGCAATAATATTTGTATCCAGTTGTATCCAGAGGTGTCGGAAAGCGGCCTGCATCGGTACAATCTACTGTTTTTCCTCAAGCAGGACCTAGCACATGGCGGAAAACTACCTGTTCACCTCCGAGTCCGTCTCGGAAGGACATCCCGACAAGCTCGCAGACCAGATTTCCGATGCCGTCCTCGACGCCATCCTGGAACAGGATCCCCATGCCCGGGTGGCCTGTGAAACCCTGGTGAAAACCGGCATGGCGCTGGTGGCCGGCGAGGTGACCACTTCTGCCTGGGTGGATATCGAGGAACTGGCCCGCAAGACCATATTGGACGTGGGTTACAACAGCTCCGATGTGGGTTACGACGGCTCCACCTGCGCGGTACTCAATGCCATCGGCAAGCAATCCTCGGATATTGCGCAAGGCGTGAATCGCCAGGCCCCGGAAGAACAGGGGGCCGGTGACCAGGGCCTGATGTTTGGCTATGCGTCAAATGAAACCGATGTGCTGATGCCGGCACCAATTGCCTATGCCCACCGACTGGTTGAGCGACAGGCCCATATTCGCAAGGCAGGGGTACTGACCTGGCTGCGTCCGGATGCCAAGAGTCAGGTCACCTTCCGCTACGAAGGCAACAAGCCCGTGGGTGTGGAGGCCGTGGTGCTTTCGACCCAGCATCACCCGGACATCAGCCAGAAGGACTTGCAGGAAGCGGTAATGGAGGAAATCATCAAGCCGGTGTTGCCGGCAGAATGGTTAACCGCCAAGACCCGCTACCACATCAATCCAACCGGCAGATTCGTTATCGGTGGCCCGGTGGGTGATTGCGGCCTGACCGGGCGCAAGATTATCGTCGACACTTACGGCGGGATGGCCCGTCATGGTGGCGGCGCATTTTCCGGCAAGGACCCGTCAAAGGTTGACCGGTCGGCGGCCTATGCCTGCCGTTATGTGGCCAAGAACATCGTCGCGGCAGGACTGGCCGAGCGTTGTGAAATCCAGGTTTCCTACGCGATTGGGGTAGCCGAGCCTACCTCCATCAGTATGGAGACCTTCGGCACAGGCAAGCTTCCCGAGAGCCGCCTGGTAGAACTGGTGCGCGCCCATTTCGACCTGCGCCCCTATGGCATCGTGAAAATGCTGGACCTGATACGCCCGATTTATCGCAAGACCGCCGCCTACGGTCACTTCGGCAGGGATGACGCGGACTTCACCTGGGAACGGGTGGATAAGGCTGAGTTACTGCGTTCCGAGTCGGGACTGTAAACTGTTACCAATCTGCTAAGTGAATTTCTGGAGAAAGTGAATCATGGCAACTGAGAAAGCGGCGATCAAGCTGGCTGCCGATTACAAGGTGGCGGACATAGGCCAGGCGGCATTTGGCCGCAAGGAAATGGCAATTGCCGAAACCGAGATGCCCGGACTGATGGCGATCCGCGAGGAATATGGGCAGGCCCAACCCCTGAAGGGCGCCCGCATAGCCGGTTCCCTGCACATGACCATCCAGACCGCAGTGCTGATTGAAACGCTCGCGGCGCTGGGCGCGGAGGTGCGCTGGGCCTCGTGCAATATTTACTCAACCCAGGACCACGCGGCGGCGGCGATCGCCGAGTCGGGAATCCCGGTTTTTGCCTTTAAGGGGGAGACCCTGGATGAGTACTGGGAATACACCCACAGAATCATGGAATGGCACGATGGTGGCTGTCCCAATATGATCCTGGACGACGGTGGCGACGCCACCATGCTGGTGATCCTGGGATCCAAGGCGGAAAAGGACCCCTCGCTGCTGGACAATCCAGGCAGCCATGAAGAGAAGGCCCTGTTCGCGGCCATCCGCAAGCGCCTGCAAAGCAAACCCGATTTTTACTCGCGCATTCGTGCGGAAATTCGTGGAGTCACCGAGGAAACCACGACCGGCGTACACCGGCTTTACGAGATGATGAAGAAAGGCGAACTGCCCTTTCCGGCCATCAACGTGAACGACTCGGTTACCAAGTCAAAGTTCGACAACCTGTATGGCTGTCGCGAATCACTGGTGGATGGCATCAAGCGCGCAACCGACGTGATGGTCGCCGGCAAGATCGCCATCGTGGCCGGCTTTGGTGACGTGGGTAAGGGCAGTGCGCAATCCCTGCGTGGCCTGGGCGCTACCGTGTGGATCACCGAGATTGACCCCATTTGCGCCCTGCAGGCGGCCATGGAAGGTTACCGCGTGGTGACCATGGACGAGGCCGTGGACAAGGCCGACATATTCGTCACTGCCACCGGCAACTACCATGTCATCACCCACGATCATATGCTGCGTATGAAACACCAGGCGATCGTGTGCAACATCGGACACTTTGACAACGAAATCGATGTGGCGGGCGTGGAAAAGTACGAGTGGGAGAACATCAAGAGCCAGGTAGATCACATCATCTTCCCGGATGGCAAGCGCATTATCCTGCTGGCGCAGGGCCGCCTGGTGAATCTCGGCTGTGGCACGGGCCACCCCAGCTTCGTCATGTCCAACTCTTTCACCAACCAGGTATTGGCCCAGATTGAGCTGTGGAAGCACCCGGAAAAGTACACGAACGAGGTATACGTGCTGCCCAAGCATCTGGATGAAAAAGTCGCGCGACTGCACCTGGATCGGATCGGTGTGCACCTGACGCAACTTACGAAGCAGCAAGCCGATTACATCGGTGTGCCTGTGGAAGGCCCTTACAAGCCCGAGCCTTATCGTTACTAGCACTTTTCGCTGAAATACCCATAGAGCGGCCTTCGGGCCGCTTTTTTTGCCCTTCGGTCAGCACCCGCGGCCCCTGGCGCAGGCAAGAATCCCAACCCCGGGGGACATACCGCAGCCATTTGGGGATAAATCCGCGGTGACCATGCGCATTTGTCGCAATTGGAAGCAATCCTGGTCTTGGTTAGCCTGTGTGGATGACTGACCAAAGACAAAGTGACCTGACCACTCCCACCGATCTGTTAAGCCACGGCTCCGGCACCGGACCCGTGCGTCGGCAACGCCCGGTCTACGTGGATTTATTGCCACCGTGTAATAGTGCCTGTCCCGCGGGTGAGAATATCCAGGCCTGGCTGGACCTGGCGCGATCAGGACGATTCGAGGCGGCCTGGCAAACGTTGATGCAGGATAATCCCATGCCGGCGATACATGGCAGGGTCTGCTACCACCCCTGCGAGGACGGCTGTAACCGAAACCAGATGGATGCCACTGTAAGTATTCATGCGGTGGAACGTTTCCTGGGAGACATGGCCAGGGAACACGGTTGGCTGCCAAAGTTCAGCGCCCGCGCATCGGGCAAGCGGGTCCTGATAATAGGCGCAGGACCCAGCGGTCTGTCCGCAGCCTATCACCTTGCCCGTCGTGGGCACGAGGTTGAAATTCACGAGGCCGGTCCGATCGCGGGCGGCATGATGCATTTTGGTATACCCGCCTATCGCCTGCCGCGAAATGTATTGAGTGAGGAAATTCAACGCATCGAAGCTATCGGTGTGAAGATCATCCTCAATCACAAGGTGGAAGATGTCCTGGCCGAAAAAGAAGCTGGCGGATTCGACGCAGTGTTTGTCGCGGTAGGCGCCCATATCGGCAAGAAAATCGACATACCCGCCAGGGATGCAAGCCAGATTCTGGACGCAGTGTCCTTCCTCAAGGAAGTGGAAAGCGGACGCGCTCCCAAGCTGGGCCGCCGAGTGGCCATTTATGGCGGGGGCAACACCGCCATGGACGCCGCCAGAACAGCCAAGCGTCTGGGTGTAGACGAGGCCCTGGTCATTTACCGACGTGATCGCGAAAACATGCCGGCACACGACTTCGAGGCCGACCAGGCACTTGAGGAAGGCGTAAAAATCAACTGGTTGCGGACCATCAAGGAAATCGACCAGAACAGTTTCACTGTCGAGGTGATGGAGGTTCGGGACGGCCGGCCGGTAGGTACCGGAAAGTTCGAGACCCTGGAGGCCGACTCGCTCATCCTTGCGCTGGGTCAGGACACCGACACCGGCTTCCTGCGCAAGGTACCGGAAATTGAGTTCTTGCCAGACTACACGGTACAGGTCGGCGACAACATGATGACCGGCTGTGACGGCATTTTCGCCGGTGGAGACATGGTTCCGAGTCAGCGGACGGTCACCATCGCCGTCGGCCATGGCAAGAAAGCGGCCAGGTTCATAGACGGTTACTTGCGTGGCCAGACTGTACCCCAGGCGGTAAAGAACCCGCCGGTAGGATTTGAGGGGCTGCATGTCTGGTACAAGACCAACGCGCCAAAAAGTGTGCAGCCACAAATGTCCGGGGGCAAGGCCAGCCAGGGGTTTGACGAGATCGTCGCCGGCCTGGACGAGCCAGAGGCGGTCTACGAGGCCCAGCGTTGTCTTTCCTGCGGCAATTGTTTCGAGTGCGATGGCTGTTATGCCTCCTGTCCCGAGGATGCGGTCATCAAGCTGGGACCCGGGCGACGCTATCGCTTTGACTACAAGTTGTGCACAGGCTGTGCAGTCTGCTTTGAGCAATGCCCCTGCCATGCAATCGAGATGGTGCCAGAGGGCGAACCCGGCGGCAGAGACGGAGGGATCGGCTTATGACTCGCGAGCTGAACGTCACTACCATTGATGGCAACGAGGCCGCGGCCTACGTTGCCTACCGGGTCAACGAGGTTTGTGCCATCTACCCCATCACGCCCTCATCCACCATGGCCGAATTGGCCGACGAGTGGGTCGTGAAGGGAGTCGAGAATCTTTGGGGCAAGCAGCCCGACGTTGTCGAAATGCAATCGGAGGGTGGCGCCGCCGGCGCGGTGCATGGCGCCTTGCAGGCTGGTGCACTCACTACAACTTTTACAGCCTCCCAGGGGCTGATGTTGATGCTCCCCAACATGTACAAGATTGCCGGTGAACTCACCAGCACCGTGTTTCATGTGGCCGCCCGCTCCCTGGCCGCCCAGGCGCTGTCCATATTCGGCGACCACAGTGACGTGATGGCCGCCCGCACGACGGGGTTTGCCTTGTTATCCTCGGCGTCGGTGCAAGAGGCGCATGACCTGGCGCTTGTCGCCCAGGCTGCCTGTCTCAAGGCCAGGGTGCCGTTTCTGCATTTTTTCGACGGGTTCCGGACCTCGCATGAGGTCAACAAGATCGCCTTGCTGTCAAATGAGCATATTCGCAGCATGATCGACGATGAACTCGTGTATGCACACCGCAAACGCGCGCTGAATCCGGACAATCCTTTCATACGTGGGACCGCCCAGAATCCTGACGTGTATTTCCAGGCCAGGGAAACCGTGAACCCTTATTACGCGGCGGCGCCCGGAATTGTCCAGGATGCCATGGATCAACTGGCTCAACTCACCGGCCGACATTACAGACTGTTCGACTACCACGGTGCCGAAGATGCCGAAAGAGTCCTGGTTATCATGGGCTCGGGCTCACACACGGTACGCGAAACCGTGGATGCGCTGATGACCAGGGGCGAAAAGGTCGGTGTACTGACAGTTCGCCTGTACCGTCCGTTCTCCGTGAAAGATTTTGTCCAGGCCTTACCCGGAACAGTCACCCATATCGCCGTGCTGGACCGCACCAAGGAGGTTGGCGCTACTGGCGAACCGCTCTACCAGGATGTGGTCACCGGCCTGGTCGAAGCGGTCAACAGCGGTCTGTTTTCCCGCTTGCCAAGAGTTATCGGCGGTCGCTACGGGCTGTCTTCCAAGGAATTCACGCCCGGCATGGTGGCCGGTATTTTCAGCGAGCTGACAGCGCAGCAGCCGAAGAATCATTTCACCATAGGCATCAACGATGATGTCTCGGGTACCAGCCTGGTCTATGACGTGGATTTCCCGCTACCCGACCAGGGTATGACACAGGCCCTGTTTTACGGACTGGGCGCAGACGGTACGGTCGGCGCCAACAAGAACAGCATCAAGATTATTGGTGAGGGTACCGACCTGTACGCCCAGGGGTATTTCGTCTACGACTCCAAAAAGTCCGGCGCCCAGACTGTCTCGCACTTGCGCTTTGGGCCGGAGCCCATCAACAAGCCCTACCTGATTCGCGAGGCGGATTTCATCGCCTGTCACCAGTACGCCTTTGTACAGAAAATTGACATGCTGGCCCAGGCCAAGCCAGGCGCCACATTCTTGCTCAATAGCCACCTGGCTGCAGACCAGGTCTGGAATGACCTGCCCGCTCCCACGCAGCGGGCGATACTGGAAAAAGGGCTCAGGTTCTTCGTCATCGATGCCGCGCGGGTGGCCCAGTCTGCCGGCATGGGCACCCGTATCAATACGATCATGCAGACCTGCTTCTTCGCGCTGTCCGGTGTGCTGCCCCGGGACGAGGCAATCGGAAAAATCAAGCAGGCGATCGAGAAAACCTATGCGCGCAAGGGCGACGAGGCCATCAGCAAGAACTTCCGGGCAGTGGATGCCGCGCTGGATTATCTGCACGAAGTGCCGATCCCCGCAGCAGAGAGCAACGCGCGGGAGTTCCCGCTCGCGGTGCCGGATTCTGCCCCGGATTTCGTGCGCAATGTGACAGGCGTCATGATCGCAGGCAGGGGCGACGACTTGCCCGTCAGCGCCCTGCCGGTGGACGGCACCTACCCGGTGGGCACGACGCGTTGGGAAAAACGCAATATCGCCGATCAGGTTCCATTGTGGGACCCGGCCCTTTGCATACAATGCGGAAACTGCAGCTTCGTCTGCCCCCACAGCGTGATCCGCGCCAAATTCTTCCACATGGATTACCTGCAACAGGCCCCGGCAAGTTTCCCGTCTTCTCACATCATTGCGCGGGGCTTTCCCGAGACGCGTTACTCGCTCCAGATCTATACGGAAGACTGTACCGGCTGCAGGCTGTGCGTGGAGGCATGCCCGGTAGTGGATCCCAAGGTGCGCGGCCGCAAGGCCATCAATATGGCGCGCAAGCTTCCCTTGCTGGAACAAAGCAGGGAACACCTTGGATTCTTCGAAAAGCTGCCCGTCAATGATCGCAGCAAGGTCGAGTATTCCAGGGTTCAGGGCGCCCAGTTTCTGGAGCCGCTGTTTGAGTTTAGCGGCGCTTGCGCGGGCTGTGGCGAGACTCCCTACGTGCGCCTGCTGTCACAGTTGTTTGGCGACCGTCTTATCGTCGCGAACGCCACTGGCTGTTCGTCCATTTACGGCGGTAATTTGCCAACCACACCGTGGACCACTAACAGCGAGGGCAAGGGCCCTGCCTGGTCCAACTCCTTGTTTGAGGACAACGCAGAGTTCGGCCTGGGCATGCGGGTCACGGTCGATAATCACACTGCCCTGGCCCGCAGCCTGCTCGTGAAATTACGCGCGCAGCTTGGTCCGGACCTGGTGGACGACCTGAGCCAGGCGCCACAGGTATACGAGTCCGAAATTCGTCTGCAGCGCGAACGCATAGCCACACTCAAGAGCCGTTTGCAGCAAATGGATACGCCGGACAGCAAGAGCCTGCTGTCGGTGGCGGACAACCTGGTGCGGCGCAGTGTCTGGCTGGTTGGCGGAGACGGCTGGGCCTACGACATCGGGTCGGGCGGCCTGGACCATGTAATGTCGCTGGGGCGCAACGTGAATATCCTGGTAATGGACACCGAAGTGTACTCCAACACCGGTGGCCAGATGTCCAAGGCAACACCTACTGCGGCCACCGCCAAGTTTGCAGCAGCCGGCAAGAGGGTGGGCAAAAAGGACCTGGCCCTGCAGGCCATCTCCTACGGCAATGTGTATGTCGCCCAGATCGCGATGGGGGCGAACCCACAGCAAACACTGCTGGCCCTGAGAGAAGCGGAAGCCTACGAAGGCCCATCCCTGGTTCTGGCCTACAGCCATTGCATCGCCCATGGCATCAACATGCACCAGGGCCTGACCCAGCAAAAACTGGCCGTCGCAAGCGGTTACTGGCCGTTGGTTCGCTACAACCCGGTGCTGCGGAATGAGGGCAAGAATCCCTTTGTGCTGGATTCGACACGCCCGACGATCAAGCTGAAGGACTACGCCTACAACGAACTGCGCTACCGCATCCTCCTGCGCAGCAATCCCGGTGAAGCCGGAAAACTGATGCAACTTGCCCAGGAAATGGTGGATCTGCGCTGGAGGACCTACGAAGAGATGGCCAGCCAGACGGCCAGGGATTTCCAACCGGTGGCCTGAGGTCGGTCATTGGACGGTGATCCGGAATTAACCTGTAACCCGGAGTGGGACGAGCATGAACCTGACAAGCACTTACATGGGACTGGAGCTACGCTCACCCATAGTGGTATCCGCCTGCCCGCTTTCCGAAGATGTTGCGAATATCGTCAAAATGGAGGATTACGGCGCCGGTGCCGTGGTGCTGTTTTCCCTGTTCGAGGAACAGATTCGACGAGAGAACGCGCTGTACCAGGAAGTCATGCAGAACACCGAAGGGGCCTTCGCCGAGGCCGCCGACTATTTCCCCGGTGCAGAAGACTATCAATCCGGTACCGGCGAATACCTGGATCTCATCCGCCGCGCCAAGGAGCACGTGGAGATGCCAGTCATCGCCAGCCTTAACGGGACCTCCGCCGAGGGCTGGATCGAATACGCCAGGCAACTGGAGCAGGCAGGCGCCGATGGCATCGAATTGAACGTTTTCTATATTCCTGCAGATGTATCCCTTACCGGCGTGGAGGTAGAGCAGCGCTACCTGGACATTGTAAAACTGGTGAAGTCCACGGTAGACATTCCAGTGGCCATCAAGCTGAACCCCTATTTCAGTGCCATGGGCAATACGGCCTATAAGCTGGCCGAAGCCGGGGCCGACGGCCTGGTTTTTTTCAATCGTTTTTACCAACCGGATTTTGACATTGAGAATCTGCGGGTGATCAGTGACCTGCGCTACAGCCAACACGACGAAATACGCCTGCCGCTGCTGTGGATCGCCGCCTTGCACGGACGGGTAAACGCCTCGGTCGCAGCAACCAGCGGTGTTCAGGGTGCGACCGAAGTGGTGAAGTATCTGCTCGCCGGCGCCGACGTGGTGATGACCGCCTCGTCTCTCTACCGTCATGGGATAGAGCACCTGGAGATGATGAAACGAGGTCTGGAGTCATGGATGCAACGGCTACAGTTCGATTCCGTCGCCAGCTTTCGGGGCGTGCTCAGCCAACAAAATATTCGTGACACCACCGCCTATGAACGGGCTAACTATATTCGCATCATGGAGCGGGCGCGCCTTGCCTGAGACGTCTCAAGGGGTAAGCATTCCAGGGTCTCTGCCAAGTGCCGGGCACCACGCAAGCCGTCGCTGCAATTACGTCCGCAGCACTCCGACAGACCGAACGAGCCAGGGGCGACCCTAGGGCCTGCACGGCGCGGAGAAAACCTGCCAAGCGCATGTGCCGGTCGAGGGCATCAGACAAACCCGGTGCAAGCCCGGTAAATGAGCTTCTGTTATGATTTCGATCACCAACCCAAACAATGACAGGAACCCGTGCGTAAACTGACAGCCGCAGCCCCGGGCGAAGCTCTACGCCTGTTACAAATTACGGATTGCCATTTGTTTGCTGATCCGGACGGCGACATGTACGGCGGCTGCACTCGACGCAGCCTGGTCAAGGTTCTGGAGGCCGCCCGTCCCCACCTGGAGAACTGCCACGCCGTGCTGGCCACCGGCGACCTGTCCCAGGACGAATCGGAAAAGTCCTACCTGGACTTCGTCAAGCTCATGACCCCGTTCAACCGCCCGGTACTGAGTATCCCTGGCAACCACGACAGATCAGAACTGATGCGCGTGCACCTGAACCAGGGATTGTTCCAGTTCTGTGGGGCCGCCCGGGGTGGGAACTGGCTGCTCGTCATGCTCTCAAGCCAGAACCGGGGCCGCACTGCGGGCGCACTTTCCGAGCAGGAGAGGGAACGCTGGCAGGAATTGGTAGGCCAGCATCCCGATTGCCATGTCCTGGTTTGCCTGCACCACCAACCGGTAAATATCGGCTCGGCCTGGCTGGATGGGATCGGCCTGGCCGGAGCAGACACCTTCATGCAGCAAGTCAGTGCCACCAGCAACCTGCGTGGCGTAGTGTGGGGGCACATACACCAGGAATTTGAATCCCGTAGCGCCGGCGTGCACCTGCTGGCGGCGCCGTCAACCTGCCATCAGTTCGTTGCCGGGCAGGACGATTTCGGCATGCATCTTGGCCGTTCCGGCTATCGAACCCTGGAACTGCATCCAGACGGCCGCATCGAGACTCAAGTACACTGGGTTAGCACCTGATCCAGGGGGAACAAGCCATGGAGTCCGCAAGCAAACGAGAACTGGTCAACTGCTACAGCAGACTGCAAAAAAGCGGGCTTAACGATTCGCACAGCGGCAATGCCTCGGTACGTTGCGAGCACGGCATGTGGATAACGCCCACCGGAGCCTGCGCCGATGACCTGGACCTGAACGACCTGGTGCTATGTCCCGCCGGTGTCGCACCCACGCCCGGAGCATCCCTTGATGCTCCCCTGCATGCGGCCATTTACCTGAAGTTACCCGAGGCTCGGGCGGTTTTGCATTTTCATCCCGCCCATGCCATTGCACTGACCCTGGACGGACAGGATTTCCTGCCCGAGGATTTCGAGGGTTCCTACTTTCTGAGTCGCGTACCGGTGCTGGACCTGCGCTACGACCGCTACACCCAGGAATCCCCAAAGGCGGTATCCGATGCCCTGCTGGAAAACAGGATCACCATAGTACGCGGCCACGGGGCCTATGTTTGCGGAAACTCCCTGGACCAGGCCTACAAGTGGGCGAGCGCGCTGGAGTCCTCGGCACGCATCACATGGCTGGCCCGTGTGGCGGGTATTACCTGCAGATAAAACACGGAAATCATGGACTGGGACCGCACCTGGTATGGGCGGTCAGATTTCAACCAGTTCGAAGTCCGCCTTCTCTGCGCCGCAGTCTGGGCAGCACCAGGTCTTGGGAAGATCCTCCCAACGGGTCATGGGGGGTATATGGGACTGGGCGTCGCCCTGTTCTTCCTCGTATACCCCGCCGCATACTACGCACATATAGGCTTTCATCGGATTTTTCCGGGCTCGGCATCCTGTCGTGGAAAGTGCCTATGAGTTTAGCAGAGAAGTGGGCGGCACTGCTGTTAGAATGCTTCTTTTTAACCTGGCGGAAGGAAGTGTAGTGAGCCTTTTCGATGATGCAAAACGTTATATTCCTGGCGGCGTGAACTCCCCGGTTCGCGCCTTTGGCTCGGTCGGTGGCGAGCCGGTGTTTATCGCCCGCGGCGAGGGCGCCTACCTGTTCGACTCCGACGGCAATCGTTATATCGATTACATCGGCTCCTGGGGGCCAATGATACTCGGCCATGCCGAAAAGAACGTGATCAGGGCCGTGCAGGATGCGGCCGAGTCCAGCCTGAGCTTTGGTGCTCCCTGTCAGCGCGAGACAGAGTTGGCGGCCAGGGTGTGCGAGCTGGTGCCCAGCATCGAGAAAATTCGCATGGTGAATTCCGGCACAGAGGCCACCATGAGCGCCATACGCCTGGCCAGGGGCTACACAGGCCGTGACAAGATTCTGAAGTTCGAGGGCTGCTACCACGGGCATTCCGACTCGCTCCTGGTGAAGGCCGGTTCCGGCGCCCTGACCCTGGGCGTACCTACTTCGGCCGGTGTCCCGGCTTCGGTTGCCGAACACACGATCACCTGCACCTACAACGACCTGGACCAGGTTCGAAAAGTCTTTGCAGAAGTTGGCGATAAACTGGCCTGTATCATCGTCGAGCCTGTTGCCGGGAACATGAACATGGTCACCCCGCAACCGGGCTTCCTGGAGGGCCTGAAGGAGTTGTGCGACAAATACGGCGCCCTGCTGATTTTTGACGAAGTAATGACTGGCTTCAGGGTGGCCCTGGGCGGCGCCCAGGCCCTGTACGGCGTCAAGCCCGACCTGACCACCCTGGGCAAGGTTATCGGCGGCGGACTGCCTGTAGGCGCATTCGGCGGTCGTGCAGAGGTGATGGATCACATCGCCCCCACAGGGCCTGTCTACCAGGCCGGCACCCTGTCAGGCAACCCGGTGGCCATGGCCGCCGGACTGGCTACCCTGAAAGGCATTTGCCGGGCTGGCTTCTATGAAGAACTGGGCGGCAGGACCACTACCCTCGCCGAGGGCCTGGCCGAGGCGGGCCGCAAAACCGGCGTGCCCGTTTTCGCCCGCTCGGTGGGTGGCATGTTTGGCATGTTTTTCACTGATGCCGCTTCTGTAGATTCCTTTAACCAGGTGATGCGCTGTGACGTAGATCGCTTCCGCAAGTTTTTCCACGGCATGCTGGATGCGGGTATTTACCTGGCGCCATCGGCATTTGAGGCGGGCTTTGTTTCCATTCGTCACAGCGACGAGGATATTCAGACCACCCTGGATGCCGCCACCCTGGTGATGGCGAGTCTCTAGCCGGGAAGACGCTCAGCAAGGGCCCGAGTGAAGCTACCCAGCACCGGCTCGTCAAAGCACACCAGGAGCACCTGCGAGGGGACACCGACGAGCGTGGTGGCGCGCAGCACTTCGTCGACCGCTATGCTTGCGGCCTGATCCGCGGGGTAACCATAGACGCCACAGCTGATGGCCGAAAAAGCCACGCTGTCGCAGGCATGACGGGATGCCAGTAGCATGGCGTTGCGGTAACAGGCACGCAACAATTCCGCTTCGCCCTGGCCACCACCGTTCCACACGGGCCCCACGGCATGAATCACATACTGCGCCGGAAGATCAAAACCCGGTGTGATTCTTGCCTCACCGGTGGGGCAAGCACCAATTTTCCGGCAAGCCTCCAGCAGTCGCTGGCCCGCTGCCCGGTGTATGGCACCATCCACTCCGCCACCTCCCGCAAGACTGCTGTTGGCGGCATTGACGATCGCGGTCACCGCAAGCGTAGTGATATCAGCCCGGACTACCTCAATTCGCACCCACGCGCTCCGTCATTGAGTCCTAACGCGAGCGGGCCCCCGACACCTTGCGCCGGGCCAGGTCACTCAGACCCTGTACCAGGACGCGGGCGGTAGGCAGCCCGTTGAAGTTGGTGGCAGTCGAATAGGTGTAGGCGCCCATAAACAGACCCGCAACCAGGTCACCCACTTTCAAGGTCGGCAATTGCAGGTCTTCGGTCAGCACGTCGAAGCTGTCGCAGGTCGGGCCGGCGAGGACACTGGAACGCAACTCGCCTTCGCCGGATAAGGGCACCAGCGGATAGCGCGCATTCTCGGTAACAATGCCGTTATAGGAACCGAAGATACCGTCGTCCAGGTAATACCAGGGCTTGCCACCGCGCTCTGCACAGCCGATAACGCTGGCAAGCGCAGTCGCTGCCGCTGCCACCAGGAAACGTCCAGGTTCTGCGATCACACGAATGTCCGTCGGCAGGCCCGCCAGAGCCTCCCGCATGGGTTTGCAGAAATCGTCGATATCCGGACCCTGGCCGTCGTAATCCGCGGGGAAGCCACCACCTATGTCCAGGGTGCGCAATGATCCTTTACCCCACTCGCGGTAGGTTTCCAGCAATTGAATACACTGATTGATGGCGTGTACGTGCATCTCCGGGCCAGGCACCTGGGATCCGGCATGAAAACTCATGCCCGTGACCTTCAGTTTCAGACTGGCCGCCAGCTCCAGCAGGCTGCCCACATCGGCAGGCGCACAACCAAATTTCTTGGACAGGTCGCAACGCGCTCCCGGGTTAGGAAAAGACACGCGCAGCAGGATATTCAGCTTGTTTCTGTACTGGGCAAGTTTGCGAATTTCCACCGGATTATCCGCGACAAACGTGGTGCACCCAAAAGCCAGCGCGGCACGAATCTCGCGGTCGCTCTTTATCGGATGGGTATGCAGGCAACGTCCGGCCTCCACCCTGGCGTCACGCATAAGTTGCACTTCGCCGCTGGAAGCCAGGTCAAAATTACATCCCAGCTCAGCCAGCGTCGTGATCACCGCGGGGTGAGGAAACGCCTTAACTGCATAATACAACTGCACCCCCGGCAATGCATCGCTGAGGCGCTGGTACTGCAGGCGCACCTGCCGCACGTTCAACACCAGCAAGGGCGTGCCATGACGCTTGGCCAGCCTGGTCCAGACTCCGGCCTGCAGTGCGTTGACTCCAGGTGCGGTATTCACAGCTTCAGAAATCTCTTCCATCGTTCTAACTGTAACCTCCAAAAAAAGCGGGTGGCTCACGGGCCTCCCTTAGCTACTGCGTTGCGTAAGCGGGAAAAACTTCGCCCCCCGGCATCGGGTACTCAAGGATTCTATTTGCAGTTGGCGAGCAGTCTGCTCGTCCATCCTATCACTGACGGGCCGCACGGGCGGGCAGGGTTGAGAATGGTGGCATGTTCCAGTGCCAGGAACGCGGCACCCCGGGTTGCGCCGACGATCGGACACCGGGTGAAAGCAAGTAAATCCGCGGCCGCATGCAGTTGCATTGCACTCCCGCCAGCACGAATAGTCATACCAGCCTCTCCAAAGAACAGCAGTCAAATTGAAAGCCCGAACCGCTCTTCTTTAGTTGCGGCCGGCAGGTTAGAACCTCATAAGGCCCCGCGCTTGCCCAGATGGGGCGCATAATATCCAAACTGCCGGTTTGCACAACATTTTTTTTACTCCCTGCCGGACACACGCGGGCAGCAGCACTGCATCACCTGCCCCAAGCAGACAGCCAGCTGCGCGCGCCGCATCCGGAACGGGAAAAAACAGCGCAATTGCAGGGAAAAATGGCGGCTTGGCCCCTTCTACCCGACTCCCTTCTGCCACCCTTCAGGCGTCGCTGCGCAGCTGGCTGACATCCCTGGCCAACTGCTGAAGGCGGGCAACCGGATCCTCAAGCTCCAGGTACAACTGCTTTTGCGCAATTGGCAGAGGCAGCAATTCGGCCAGTCGATAACCCAGCCAACTGGAGTCCTTTGGTCGCATCGGAATGTCACCGTATAGCTGATCGAATTCCTCCAGCAAACCCATGACCACGGTGGAGAGATATTCAAGCGATTCCGGAACGGCGATGACCGGCTCGGGATCGAGCCAGCTTACGTGGGCCAGATCCAGGCCATCGGCTTTCTTGCTCATGGATTCAATGCGAAAACGCTTCTCGCCCAGCGTGCGAATACTCAAGAGGCCATCCTCGCCTAAATCAAAGTCGACAATACGCGCGGCAGTGCCCACTCCGAAAATGCGGCTTGATCCCCCGCGCGAATCTTCCTGTACAGCCACCACGCCAAAGCTCGACGTATTACGCATGCAGTGGCTGACCATGTCCACGTAGCGGGGTTCAAATATCCTCAAGGGTAATGGCCCCCCAGGATAAAGGACCACGCGAAGAGGAAAAATTGGAATGTCGTTACTGTGCATGCCCTATCCCGGCGACTGCGCGTTGGTCGACCCGGCGGCCGGATTATTACATCACTATTGCCGGTCGCGGCTTGATGCCAACTCCTGTAACCGGCTCAAGAGCTTGCCATGCAAGCCACCAAAGCCACCGTTGCTCATAATCAGCACATGATCCCCGGGTCTCGCCTCCGCTACAAGCCTGTCGGCAAGATCTTCCACTGCCCGGCTTACCTCGATTCGCTGTCCCAGCGGTGCCAGTGCCGATTCCAGGCTCCAGTCCAGCCCGGGCGTCTGTAGCGCCCAGACCCGGTCCGCCAGCCTGAGTGACTCAGCCAACTCGTCTTTGTGGATCCCCAGTTTCATGGTATTGGAACGAGGCTCCAGCACTGCCAGTATTCGCTGCTCACCCACCCTGGCCCGCAGGGCCGCCAGCGACTCGAATATAGCCGTCGGGTGGTGGGCAAAATCATCGTAAATGGCTATCCCACCGGGCTGGCCCAATAGCTCAAGCCGGCGTCTGACTCCCCGGAATTCTGCCAGCGCCAGGGCAGAGGTAGACAACTCCACACCCGCATGGCGGGCTGCCACCATGGCCGCCAGTGAATTACTCATGTTGTGCCGGCCGGGCATACTCCCCGACACTCGAGTAACGACCTGTCCGCGCTGTAGCACCTCGAATTCACTGCAGTCAGGACTTAGTCCACGTGCCTGCCATTCCGCGCCGGAGCAATCCGTGTCGCCAAAGCGCTGAATCGGGGTCCAGCATCCGGCGCCCAACATATCCTCCAGTTCCGGTTCCCCGGCATTGCTGATCACCAGGCCGGTTGACGGCACGGTGCGCATTAACTGGTGAAACTGCCACTTGATCGCGGCCAGGTCCTTGAATATATCCGCGTGATCAAACTCGAGGTTATTCAGCACCAGGGTGCGCGGACGATAGTGAACAAATTTAGAACGCTTGTCGAAAAACGCGGTGTCATACTCATCCGCTTCGACCACGAAAAACGGTCCCTCACCCAGGCGGGCAGTCACGCCGAAATTACCGGGCACACCGCCAATCAGAAAGCCCGGTGCAAGACCTGCATATTCCAAAATCCAGGCCAGCATGCTGGAAGTCGTGGTCTTGCCATGCGTGCCTGAGACCGCCAACACCCATCGATCACGCAATACATGCTCGGCCAGCCAGCGTGGTCCGCTTTCGTAGGCAAGTCCGCGATCAAGCACCGCCTCAACCGCCGGATTCCCCCGCGACAGGGCATTGCCGATCACCACCATATCTGGTGCAGGCTCCAGCACGGTGGGATCGTAACCCTCGGTCAGCTCTATCCCCAGTGCGCGCAACTGCTCAGACATGGGCGGATAGACCGCCTGATCCGAGCCGGTTACTCGATGACCGGCAGCCTTGGCCAAGGCTGCAACACCACCCATGAACGTTCCGCAAACACCGAGAATATGAACATGCATTCAGGCGCTGCCTCCAAACAAACGGGCGCTGACGAAGACGGAAAGTGCAAATTCAGCCAACACTAGCAGGATGCCCGCAGGCAAGGGTATCTCCAGCGCCTCACGCAATATATGCCCGGCCACCACCAGCGACAGGACCAGGAGCAACAACAAGCCAAGACCGGGCAGTGCGGCGGCGGCCGCCTCCTGGGGCTGTGCCTGCATCCAGATGTGCAACGGCAGGCCGGCAAAAGTCAGGAGTGCTCCACTACCCCACAAAGCGCTCAGGGTCTGCCGGGCTCGCAACATTTTCCCCGCAACAGCCAGCATGGCCAGGAAGAAACCGGCCTCTATCAGCACTGCCACAGTTAACTCGGCCGAGGCTCCCGCGAAGGTGGGGACGTGAGTCAGGAAAAGCGCCAGGCCACTGGCCAGATAAAGCAAAAGCGCGGACAGCATCAGGAACTGCGAGGCTGGCAGATCCTGGGGACCCCGGCGGAGCATGATAATGTCGATATAAACTCTTAGCAGCTGTTGCAAAACCAATCGTCCAACTGGGAGTGCGGCCATGATAACCTGTCGAACGCTACATTACCTGATCCTGCTATGACAACAAGACCCTGGGAAATTATTAAAACGCCGGCGGAACTGGACGATGCACTCGATCGTCTTGAGGGCTCCCATTTCCTGGCGCTGGACACTGAATTCATTCGCGAACGCACCTATCAGTCACACCTGTGCCTGGTGCAACTGGCCGACGAAAACAGTATTTTTCTGCTGGATGCCCTGGCGCTCCCAAGTCTGGACCCCCTGGCCAGGCACCTGGCCAACCCGGCGGTTACCACGGTAGTGCATTCGGCCCGACAGGACCTGGAGATTCTGTTTCAGGTAAGCGCACAACTCCCCGCCAAGTTATTTGATACCCAGGTCGCTGCGGTATTGCTGGGGCACGGTGACCAGGTTGCCTACAGCGCCCTGGTCAGGGACTACTGCGAAGTCGAGTTGGATAAGTCTTCCACGCGCACGGACTGGTCGAAACGTCCCCTGGATATGCGCCAGCTGGATTATGCTGCCGACGACGTACGCTACCTGACCCACCTCTTCCTGGCCCTGGAGAAGGCCCTGGTGGCTTGCGAACGCATAGCGTGGATGGAAGAAGACTGTCGGGCGCTGTGCGAACCGGGCTTGTATGCGGCGGATCCCTGGCAGGCCCACTTGCGCATCAAAGGTGGGCGCAACCTTACTGGCGACTCGCGCAGGGTGTTGCGCTGGATAGCCGCATGGCGGGAAGAGCAGGCCATCCGCCGTGACCTTCCCCGCCAGTGGATATTGAAAGATGCCGGCCTGTTACAGATTGCAAACCACCAGGCCCATAACCGCATCCAGCTGGCGCAGCTGAGCGAGGTCCCCGAGACCTTTATAGATCGCTTTGGCAGCGAAATCGTCGAGGCGGTGGGCAAGGCCAGGGAGGCGCCACCCGATGCGCAGGATGAGGCAAGCCCATCCGGACCACCCACTGCGCAGGAAAAAGCCATGCTTAACCGGCTGAGAAAAATACTCAATGAGCGTGCCGAGGCCGTGGGAATTGCGAGCGGATTTTTGGCGCCCAGACGGGATCTTGAGCAACTTGCGCGAGGACAGTTACAGGTGCCGGCAACCCGGGGTTGGCGCCGGGAAATCATCGGTATACCGCTCTTGGAGGCGTTGACACCACGCTGACGGGGGCACACGTGACAGGGCCATCATGGCAAGCAAGCTGTCGCAACCGACCAAACCAGCCATGAGCGCTCATCTGACAGACCCCGGGGAGAGACGGCTAGCGGAACTCGCGTACCGCCGCCTTGCCGATTCCCCTGCGGCGAGGCAGCCTCTAGCGCTGTCCGGCCGGGCCTTTCTGCCTGTCCAGGAAATCCCTGGTCTCCTTAACCGCGACCCCGCTCAGAAGTATCAGGCCCACCAGGTTGGGAAGCGCCATTAGACCGTTCATGACATCCGAGAACAGGAACACGAATTCCAGGCTGTACACCGACCCCATGAAAGCGGCCACGATGTAAACCAGCTGATAAGGCATGACCGCCTTGATGCCAAAAAGATATTCAACACTGCGACCACCGTAGTAACACCAGCCCAGCATGGTGGAAAAGGCGAACAGCACCAGACAGACGGCGACCGCCACCTGGCCGGTCATGCCCGGCATGGCTGTGGCGAAGGCCATCTGGGTCAAGGCTGCACCATTTTGGCCGGACTCGAAAACACCGGTGGAAACGATCGCGATACCGGTGAAAGAGCACACCACGAGGGTATCGATGAACGTCTGTGTCATGGACACCAGGGCCTGACGTACCGGTTCCTTGGTCTGCGCTGCCGCCGCCGCAATGCCGGCACTGCCCAGACCTGACTCGTTGGAGAAAATCCCGCGCGCCACACCGAAACGCATGGCCGAAGCAATAGTCGAGCCGAGGAATCCACCAGCAGCTGCCGTCCCGGTGAAGGCATCGTGGAAAATCGTCGCGATGGCATCGGGAATCGTTGCCACGTTCACCAACAGGACAAAGCCGCAGGCCAGCATATAAATGGCGATCATAAAGGGCACCAGGAAACCGGTGACCCTGCCGATAGACTTGATACCACCCAGCACTACGGCAGCGAGACAAATCGCGACCACCAGGCCGGTTATCCACTCTTCAATACCAAATGCATTATTCACCGCAGCAGCCATGGAATTGGACTGGACCATATTGCCTATACCGAAGGCTGCGATAGCAGCAAACAGCGCAAACAAGATGCCCAGCATCCTGCCCAGGGGTTTGTTCTTGATACCGCGGGACAGGTAGTACATGGGTCCGCCTGCCTGCTCGCCCTTCTCGTCCGTAATGCGGTACTTCACCGATAGCAGGGCTTCGGTGTACTTGGTGGCCATCCCCACCAGACCGGTCATCCACATCCAGAACAGGGCGCCAGGGCCACCCAGGGCAATCGCCGTAGCGACGCCCACAATATTGCCGGTGCCGACGGTTGCTGCCAGCGCAGTCATCAGCGCCTGGAAGTGAGAGATATCACCCTCTGCACCTTGCTCGCGCCTGACAATCAGGGCCGTGTACAGGGCCGGCCACAACTGGGTGAACTGGATTCCCCTGAGTCGCACCGTGAGAAACAGACCCGTCGCAAGCAACAGGGGTATCAGCAGATAAGGGCCCCAGATAAAGGAAGAGGCCGCATCCAGCCAGGCTGTCAGTTCTTTCACAAAGGAATCCTCGCACAGAAATTATTCTGGAAATCTTTTGGGCATACTCTGGCAAAGACGTCTGCAATTGCAAGTCCCGGGGCAGAATCCAGCCGGAACCTGGAATCCGGAATCACATTGCTGCCAAAACTCCCGGTCCGACCCGCCCGCCTTTGTGCAGCGCCCTCATGCTCGCTACGATCGGGTCTGTGGCACCGCCTTCTGTTTCTGGTCGGCACCAGTCTGGTGCCAACGAAGAAGTTCAAAAATCCCCCGCCAGGCAGGGTAGCGAAAGCTCTATAGGCGACGCCATGGCCACGGATTCCTGTTACCGAGCGTTCGTCCAACACCGGCCGTCGCGTGGGAACTGCAATCCCAGCGGCTTTGGGCCGACTAGCCCGGCTTCTCGTCCCCCGCATAACCAATCTTCCTGAGCGACGCGCCGATCTCGTCAAGAATTGCCGGGTCATCGATGGTCGCAGGCATTTTCCACGGCTGTGAGTCTGCGATACTGCGCATGGTGCCACGCAGAATCTTGCCGGAACGCGTCTTGGGCAGGCGGTTAACCACCACGGCCTTTTTAAATGCCGCCACCGGGCCGATACGGTCGCGCACCAGCGCAATGACCTCGGCCACTACCTTATCCGGATCTTTCTTCACGCCTGACTTGAGGACCAACAATCCCAGGGGTACCTGCCCCTTCATATCATCGGCAACACCCATCACTGCGCATTCGGCCACATCCGGATGGCTTGCCAACACCTCTTCCATGGCGCCGGTGGACAAGCGATGACCGGCTACGTTGATGATGTCATCCGTGCGTGACATCACGTGGGCATAACCGTTGCCATCAATCATGCCCGCGTCAGCGGTAAGGTAATAGCCCGGGAACTCTGCCATATAGGCCTGGTGCCAACGCTTGCGTGCATTCCAAAGCGTGGGAAACGCACCTGGCGGCAGTGGTAGCTTGACGACCAGGGCACCGATCTTGCCTTGCTCAACCTGCTTGCCTGACTCATCCAGCACCTGCAGGTCCCAACCAGGCACGGGTTTGCCCGCTGAGCCATGCAAGGGGGGAAACTGCTCCAGACCCAGGCAGTTAGCGCAAATGGCCCAGCCGGTCTCGGTTTGCCACCAGTGATCCACCACCGGCACCTGCAACTTCTCCTCGGCCCATTCCAGGGTAGCTGGATCACTGCGTTCACCGGCCAGGAACAAGGCCCGGAGTGATGCTATGTCGTACTGCTTGATCAGGCCGCCCGTGGGATCCTCTTTCTTGATCGCACGAAAAGCTGTAGGCGCAGTGAACAGTACATTGACCTTGTGATCCTGTATCACTCGCCAGAACACACCTGCATCCGGGGTCCCGACGGGTTTGCCCTCAAACAGGATGGTGGTGTTCCGGTTGAACAGCGGCGCGTACACGATGTAAGAGTGACCCACCACCCAGCCAACATCCGAGGCTGCCCAGTACACGTCACCAGGTTGAACGTTGTAGATATTGTGCATGCTCCAGGTAAGCGCCACGGCATGTCCGCCGTTGTCGCGCACCACGCCCTTGGGTTCCCCCGTGGTCCCGGAGGTATACAGAATGTACAGCGGATCGGTCGCCTCCACCGACACACAAGGATGTGGTGTGGCGCTGGCCATACATTCGGCCCAATCCAGGTCGCGACCGGGAATCATGGTCGCAGTCACTTGCGGGCGCTGCAGCAGCAAACAGAATTCCGGTTTGCATTCAGCCAGCTCAATGGCGCGATCCAGCAAGGGCTTGTAATCAATGGTCCTGCCCGGTTCAATACCGCAGGAAGCTGTGAGCACCGCCTTGGGCGCAGCATCGGTAATACGCACTGCCAATTCGCTGGGTGCAAAGCCGCCAAACACCACACTGTGTATTGCACCAAGCCTGGCGCAGGCCAACATGGCGATAGCCGCTTCCGGGATCATGGGCATATAGATAATCACCCTGTCGCCCTTGACCACGCCCCGCCCCGCCATCACCCCGGCGAGCCGCGCAACCTGATCCTGCAGTTGCGCATAGGTGTAGGTACGCAGCTGACCGGTCACCGGAGAGTCATAAACCAGGGCCAGTTGCTCGCCATAGCCGGCGTCCACGTGCCGATCCACCGCGTTGTAGCAGGTGTTGAGGCGCCCACCGGCGAACCAGTGGTACTCGGGCGCATTCGAATCATCCAGCACCCGGTCCCACTTTTTGTCCCAGTGAATCAACTCTGCGGCCTCTGCCCAGAATCCTTCCGGATCCTGCATGGATCGGTTGTAGCTGTCGTTGTAGGCACCCATGGCAGACTCCTCAGTCAATATTCGCTAACTCAAACAGGCCGGGGCATTCCGCAGATTCATGCCGCGCCAAGAATAATGGGATAGGGTAAAAAGAAAAGGCCGCCGGTAGTGTTACCGGCGGCCTCGTCTCAACTCTCACATATACAAACCAGGTTTGTACAAATTTAGAACGCGTACTTCGCCGAGATCATCAGACGCGTCATATCACCGTCTACATTATTTTCCAGTGAACGTTCCGCATACATGATTTCAGCACCGATATCCAGCTTGGGCGCCGGGGTGTAAATCAGGTTCACGTGTATGCTGGAAGCATCCTTGGTGACATTGGTGGGCGATTCCGTCGGGTTGTCGATACTCAGATAGCCGTAGGTGAAGTTGGAACGCCACTGGTCACTCCACAGGTGACGATAGGATACAAATGCACCCATCTCATCCACTGCTTTCAGGCTGGTGTAAGTTCCCGTTGTCGTCGCTCCGGCAGTTGCCACCGCATCCACACCGGCAGCCAGGGCCAGGTAGCGACCGACACCGGTGCCATAGGTGGCCATCCAGCGCAGGTCGTTCTTGCCGAACATGAACTTGCCTGAGGCGCTCGCGGCAAAGGCGGACTCGCTTGCATCCACCGCGGTGTTCACGACGTTAAGCTGACGATACAGACCGGCAACCTTGATATAGCCGCCGTTACTGAGCTTGAAGGTGTAGCGGGCTACCAGGTCGGGCATGGTGTCCGTGCCAGATGACTGTCTAATCGCTCCGCCTTCTATGGAATAGAAGGTTTCAGGATTTTCAGCCGCGAATTCCCAGGCTCCGGTCGTATAACGCACCTGGCTCTGGCGCACGAAAGTCGTGCCTTCTGCCGGACCCACGAAGTCCAGGTTTTCAGGTAATGCGGCCACATCCTGGAAGGTCGACCAGGTCTGACCGAACAGCCATCCATTGTATTTCAGGAAGGCATGACGTAAACGCGGACTGTAGGAGTTCGATACCAGCTCATTGCCATCAGCATGGGTGAAGAAATCCATTTCAACGTAGGCGCCGATCTTGTCGCCGCCCTCGGTGACCGTGTCGGCCTTGAAGAACAAGCGTGTCTCGCGGGCCTGGAAATCTGCGGACAAGTCGCCACTGGCACTCCCATCCCCTACAGGCAGGGCGCTAGGCAGGTAGAATTGCCGAATCAAGTCGGAACTGGCTGGCGTGGCATCACTGTAGTCAGTGAACATGGCGTCAAATTTAGCGTAACCGCCAAACGCATAAGTTGTACCTGCGCCGTCTGCCAAGGCAGTACCAACGCCCGAAACCAGCAGGGCCGAGGCAATTAACGCACTCTTGCCGGTCTTTAACATCAAATTGGTTTTCATTCCTTTTTTCCCCCCAATAGCGAAACAGGACGTTAGGACAGTTAATCCTCGCCGAATAATCGTGGATGAGCACGGCGCTAGGCCATTAGCCAATAGTCGTAGGTACCCCGAAAAGCACTTAGACCCAGTCCAGTAACGGCACGACCAATACCTGGTCAGGCTTGCGACCTGCGACGAAAGTATAATTGGACCCCAATAAGCGGGGGGCAACACTTGGTTTATGTATCGGAGTGGCCCGCTCCGACCCCCTGATATCTACGAAATTTACTGCTGGGAGAGGCACCATGAGCGAAGTACATGTCTATCCAATCAATAACGCCATCGCGAAATCCGCCCATATAGACGAGGCCGGCTACAAGAAAACCTACCGGCAGTCGGTAGAGCACAACGAGGAGTTCTGGGCGGAAGCGGGCAAGCGTCTGGATTGGATTACGCCCTACTCCAAGATCAAGGATGTCTCCTTTGACAAAAAGGATCTGCGTATCCGCTGGTATTACGATGGCGT
>JAPHSC010000020.1 GCA_026193125.1 Gammaproteobacteria bacterium | reverse complement strand
CTGGTCAGTATTCAACACCAGGCGGCGCTCCCCGCTAGAGGACCACCAGGCCTGCTCTTCCAGCTGAACCAGCCAAGCCTGCCAGGGCAGCAGGCGAGGTGTAGACCAGGCCCGTGCTCCACTGCGAATTTGTTCACAGTTGTAGTCGGAAGCCAGTTCGCGGGCCAGGCGCTTGGTCGGTGTGACTACAAGCTCTGCTCGCGACAGATATTTGAATATTTTATTCATTTAACAATGAATTGGCGCTCTTTCTTAAGGTATTTTAAGAAAATAAACATGGCCATTGCCTGACATTCATATCACCCCGCTCTCGGCCAGGGCATCCAGATCGCACGCATCCATACCGAGCCACTCGACCAGAACCTCCCTGCTGTGCTGCCCGAGCACCGGCGGACCATGACGATAACTTACAGGTGTCCTGGAAAAGCGAATCGGATTGGCCACCGAGGGCACGGATTCACTGAAGGCATGAGGCAAGTCTATCGCCAGGCTCCGATAGCGCGCCTGTGGATCATCGAAAACCTGGTCCAGCCGATTGATTGGACCGAAAGGCACCTGTGCCTGGGTGAGCCGTTGCGACCAGTATGCCGTGTCTTGCGAGAGGAATTGTCGTTGTAACAACCCCACCAGATCACCGCGCCGGGCGGTCCTGGCTTGGTTCGTCGCATAGCGCGAATCCCCCACGAGGTCCACCAACCCCAAGACCTCCAGCAAACGTTCGAATTGTGAGTCGTTGCCCACCGCCAGCATCAAGTGCCCGTCGGCAGTGGCGAAGGACTGGTAGGGAACAATATTCGGATGGGCGGTACCCAGTCTGCCCGGCACCACACCCCCGACCAGATAGTTGCTGGCCTGGTTTGCCAGCATGGCCACCTGGCTATCATAAAGAGCCAGATCAATATATTGACCAAGGCCGCTGTGAGCACGGGCCAGTAGCGCAGCCTGTATTGCCGATGCAGCGTACATCCCGGTCATCAGGTCAGCTATGGCCACGCCGACCTTTTGCGGCCCCCCACCGGGCTCTCCGTCGGCCCGGCCGGTGATACTCATCAAGCCACCCCGAGCCTGGATCATGGCATCGTAGCCCGGTGCCGTGGCCTCCGGTCCCTGTTGCCCAAAAGCAGTGATGGAACAGTACACCAACCGGGGATTCAGTCGACTCAGACTGGTATAGTCCAATCCGAACCTGGCCATGGTTCCCACGCGGAAATTCTCGATCAAGACATCGCTTAGGGCAGCCATCCTGCGTAAAACCGCCTGGCCCACCGGGTTTGAAATATCAAGGGCTAATGAGCGCTTGTTGCGGTTGGCACAAAGATAGTAAGCCGCCTCGCCAGTATCCTCGCCGGCGCTGTCCTTGAGGTAAGGCGGACCCCAATTGCGTGTATCGTCGCCTGCCCCGGGTCGCTCAACCTTGACGACATCGGCACCGAGGTCGCCAAGCAACTGGCTGGCCCAGGGGCCCGCCAGGATTCGACTCAAGTCCAGGACTTTCAAGCCGGCAAGTGGTGACTGTGGCGCCTGGTTCACAAATTTCCAACTCCGGTGTGAGAATCTTCAATACCCTGCCCCGCATCCTACGGGGCTATAGCAGCGGCAGGCAACCGTCTTGTGCGATGACGTCCAGTCGCTTTCAGAACCACATCAGCCGGCCGCGATGAGTGTTCAACAGGGCCAGTTCAGGCCGCTGACTTGCGGCATTCACCGATGCTTGCTGCGGCGCAATAGGGTATCATTCTGCCGTCAGGAGGCGTCCGCGCAAACCCTGGGAGCAAGGCGCGTTCAGCCTTCCCCTTGAGATGCATTCCCACGTAGGGGGCAGACGCTGGGTCACGCGCCAACAGAGGTAATTCAATGAATAAGATCATCGTGGGCCTGAAACGCGTTGTGGATTACAACGTGCGTGTTAGGGTCAAACCGGACGGGTCCGGAGTCATCACCGATGGCGTAAAGATGAGCATTAATCCATTTGACGAGATTGCGCTGGAAGAGGCTCTACGCATCAAGGAAAGAGGTGAAGTTGAAGAAGTGATTGTCGTGAGCATTGGTCCAGCCGATGCGCAGCAGCAATTACGCACCGGTCTGGCAATGGGCGCTGACCGTGCACTGCTGGTGCAGACGGATTCAGCGGTCGAACCCCTGGATGCCGCCCGCATCTTTTTGAAATTAATCGAGCGCGAGTCGCCAGAACTGGTCATCGTTGGCAAGCAGGCTATCGATGATGACAATGCCCAGACCGGGCCCATGTTGGCGGCACTCTGGGACAGGCCCCAGGCAACATTCGTTTCCGAGGTTTCCTTCGCGGATGGCAAGGCCAGCATTACCCGCGAGGTTGATACCGGCCTGGAGACTATGGAAGTGGACCTCCCGGCCGTGTTGACCGCTGACCTGCGTTTGAACGAGCCGCGCTATGTAAAGCTGCCCGATATCATGAAGGCCAAACGCAAACCCCTGGATACCCTCTCCCTGGAAGACCTGGGCGTCACGCTTAAACCGCAGCTGAAAATCGTAAAGACCGATCCACCTGCCCAACGCCAGAAGGGCGTCATGGTTGAAGACGTGGACGGATTGATCAGCGCACTCAAGGACAAGGGGTTACTGTAATGGGACGCATTCTTATCATCGCCGAACATGACGGCAAGACACTCAACACCAGTACTGCCAAGTGCGTACACTGTGCAACCGGAATCGAAAATGCAGGCATAGACGTGGCTGTGTTCGCTGCCGCCGGAGCAGAGGTTGCCACCCAGGCCGCGGCCCTGGAGGGCGTCACTGGCGTCCTGCAGGTAGACAATCCAGCCAACGCCCAACCCCTGGCCGCGATGATAGCGCCGCAGGTGGCCGCCATGGCCGAGCCCTACAGCCACATTCTGGGGCCCTCGACCACTTTTGGTAAGGACTTGATGCCCCGTGTAGCCGCCATGTTGGGCGTGGCCCAGATCAGTGACATCATGGCGGTGCTGGGGCCGTATTCCTTCCAGCGTCCGGTATATGCAGGCGAAGCCATCGTGACCGTTGAATCCCCGGCTGACTGCAAGCTGGTTGGCACGGTGCGTAGCGCCTCCTATAAGACGGTACCGTCGAGTGGATCTGCCCCGGTACAAGCCGTCAGCCTGCAGGTCTCTCTGCCCACACATACTCGCTACGGAGAATTACGTGCGGCGGTCAACGACAGGCCCGACCTGCAGACTGCACCCCGCGTAATCTGCGGCGGTCGTGCCCTGGGCAGTAAAGAGAACTTCGACTTGATCTTCAACCTGGCCGAAAAGCTGGGCGCCGCCGTGGGTGCAACGCGGGCTGCCGTTGATGCGGGCTACGTGCCTAACGAAACCCAGGTCGGTCAGACAGGCAAGATCATTGCACCGGAACTGTACATCGCCTTCGGTATTTCGGGTGCAATTCAGCACGTCACCGGCATCAAGGATGCAGGAACCATCGTTGCGGTGAATAAAGATGCCGAGGCGCCGATCTTTGAAGTGGCCGATATTGGCCTGGTGGGCGACCTGTTCACCATCATTCCGGAACTTCAGTCGCGCCTGGGTTGAATAACTCTCGCGATTCGCGGCAATAGAAGAAACAAGGGCCGGACACGCACTGCGTGTCCGGCCCTTTCATCATCCAACTCGGCCAGCCTGGCGCTATGGCCCCCGCGTCTATAGATTTTCCAGCATGTGTTCAGCGCTACTGACTTCAAATGCTCCGGGCGCCTCAATAAACAGGCTTTCAACCACCCCGTCATTGACTACCATGGAAAAGCGCTGGGAGCGGATGCCCATCCCGAATCCGCTTGCATCCAGTTCAAGGCCGATTGCCTTGGTGAAGTCGCCATTGCCATCAGCCAGCATCTTCACGCTGCCCGCATTCTGATCCTTGCCCCAAGCATTCATGACAAAGACATCATTCACCGCGAAACAGGCAATATCATCTACACCTTTGGCCTTAAGATCAGCTGCATGTTCAACGTAGCCGGGCAGATGTCTTGCTGAACAAGTAGGCGTGAACGCGCCGGGCACTGAAAACACTGCTACGCGTTTCCCGGAAAACAACTCGTCAGTCGTAATCCCTCCAGGGCCCGCTTCCGTCATGATTCCAAACTTGCCGGGTGGCACCTTATCACCAACTTTGATAGACATTCTATTCTCCGTATATTTTCAATATTAGAACCGTAAAAACTTTACTCCCCGCCGCGATGTTGTGACGGTTGCACCAGAAGGCAGATCCCTCATGGTCACCCCCGCCTGGCATTGAAATACCCGTTATTGGGGATCAAGCGGGCAACCGGGATAATGTTCCTGCTGTGACCCGATTAGCGCCTAGGCCACCCTGACAGCCAGCACATCACAACGCAAGGCATCTAGCACCTGTTCTGCTGTGCTGCCCAACATCATGCGCTTAACCGGGCCACGGGCTACCACACCCATCACCACCAGGTTGGCTCCAAGTGACTCGCTACGCTCCAGCAATACATCCCTGGGGTCACCAGGCAAGAAATGAATATTTTCCCCTTCGATCTGTCGTCCGGCGAGCAATTCCTCAAGCTCATCTTTGTACTGACCCTCTACATCCTCCGCAGAAACTTCCAGCGGATACGCGGCCGCGCCGGGTATGGCGACAATGGTCAAAATCGAATTACTGATCAGGGGATAGGCATGCACAACATGCAGTTGTCCTTTCAGCACCTGGGCCATGGAGTCGGCCAGTTCGAGAATCCGGGCATCCAGGCCGCCGGGTTTCCAGTGCTCTTGGGAGGGATCTACTGCGGCCAGGATAACGGGGGATTGCGGCCAGCCATGCGGCTTCACCAGCCACAGAGCGCCTTCGAACCCACGCAGCAGGTTCCAGTCAGTGTTGTTGAACAAGGCCCGCTCCAGACGAGGATGGTAACGCGCCTCTTTCACGATCAAATCCGCGCCCGAGGTTTTCGCCCTGTCGAGTATAGTCTCGGCGCATGGCGGCCCCCAGCCCACATGAACCGCCAACTCCACTCCGCGCACATCGAGCGTTTTCAGCCTGGATCGGACCCACTCTTCGCTTGATGCCTTAAGAGCCTCCCGGGCCTGCTCCAGTCCTGGACTGTCGGCGAAGCGCGTGCCTGCCAGGTATTGGTCATAAATACTTACAAAAGCCTCCAGGGGGCAGCCAAAACATTTCGCAAGAACAAGCGCGCGCTCAAGTGCGGCCTGCTTCTCAGCGGAAGGATCCAGTACGGCCAGAATTGCATTAATTCGAGTCTCAGTAACAGCCTCTCCGGTCATGAAAATTCACCTGTTTGGCTTTCAGCGACAAACCTGAACCGGTATTATTTCACAATTGCCCAGGACAACAGGCTATCCTGTGGTAAATACCTACGCAAACAACAAAATTTTCAGAAAAAGAATCGATGACCGACGTAAATGCCAAGTCTGAATCCAGCTTGCAGGCGCTGCTTGACGCTGCTGTTGATGCCATCATCGTGGCTGATCACAGCGGTTGTATTGAGACCTTCAATCGTGCCGCCGAGGACATTTTCGGTTATACCGAAGCCGAGATTCTGGGCCAGAACCTCAAAGTTCTGATGCCCGAACCTTATGCGCGTGAACACGATCGCTACATGAGCAACTACCAGTCTACCGGTATACCGAGAATTATCGGCCTGGGACGCGAGGTTACGGGCAGGCACAAGTCCGGGAGGACATTTCCAGTTGAATTGTCGGTAGGCCACGCTATTAGCGAAGGCCAACCGCATTATGTCGGCATCATCCGGGATATCAGGGAGCGCAAAACAATCGAGCGGGCTTTGCTGTTAGAGCGGGACCGGGCCCAGAACTATCTCGACCTGGCCGATGTCATCCTGCTTGGGCTGGACACACAGGGCCGAATTACCCTGATAAATCGTCGCGGGTGCGAGGTCCTGGGGTACCAAGAGTCCGAATTGTTGGGGAAAGACTGGTTTTTGACCTGCATTCCTGGCAATAAGCGCGAAGAAGTCAGACGGCTTTTCGGGGAAATCGTCAGCGGCAGCCGGCCCGGGCATCAAATTTCCGAAACCTATGCGCTTAACCGATTTGGAGCACGCAGGCTAATTTCCTGGCGAAATGCGCTCCTGCGTGATGAACACGGCAACATTACCGGAACCCTGAGCTCTGGCGACGATGTTACGGTCAGGCGTCAAACCGAGAATCAGCTGCGATTACGAGAAGAAGAGCTGAACCTGATCTTCGAAAACGCCCCCCTGGGCACTATGACCCTGGACCTCAATGGTCGTTTGCTTACCTTCAATAACGCCCTGTGTAAACTTCTACATACAAATCAGGACGAACTTATTGGATATCCTTTCATCGATGCAGTTCACCATGAAGACCGCGGAAGGGCGCAATCGCTGCTGGAAAGCCTCACTGGCGAAATGCATGCAGATGCAACTTCGATGCGCTGTCGAATGCTTACACGCACCAATGAAACCATACATGTTGAACTCAGCGCTGGCGCGGTGCACGATGCCTCCGAGCGCCCGGAATTTCTGATCGTCCAGATTCAGGATTTCACCGACAGAGTGAGATCGGAAGAGGAAGCTGGCGAGCTCAGGGAGCGGCTGACTCACGTTGCCAGGCTGAGTACACTGGGCGAAATGGCCGCCGGCATAGCCCACGAAATCAACCAGCCACTGACGGCGATTTCGACTTACGCCCAGGCCGGCAAGCGTTTCCTGGCACAAAATCATGTAGATGTTGCGGACTTGTCCGAAACTTTTAGCCTGATGGACAAACAGGCCCAGAGGGCGGCCGAGGTGATCCGGGGCCTGCGTCGGCTCGTGAGACAGAAAACCACGAAGCGCGAACACCTCGATTGCAACCAACTCGTGCGCGACATAGTCAAGCTTGCCGAGACCGACATAAAGAACCACAACGTCAAAATCAGTCTGCAACTTGCGCCGAATCTGCCCAAGGTCGCGGCAGATTCGGTTCAATTGCAGCAGGTGCTACTTAACCTTATTCGTAATGCTCTTGAAGCAATACGCGATTCTGACAACCAGGGCAATATTGTTATCAAGACTGACACCCCAAGCCCGGAATGGATTAAGATGACCGTTCAGGATAATGGTCCGGGCATCGCTGATGAGATGCTCGCGAATGTGTTTTCGCCCTTTAAAACCTCCAAGGAGGCAGGCATGGGTCTTGGTTTGTCGATCAGCCGATCTATTGCCAACGCCCACGGTGGCGAACTGACATTTGAGAACAATCCTGAGGGCGACGGAGCAAGCTTTTTCTTTACCCTTCCAACAGTACCATCGCGAGATTAGATAGTGAAAAAAGATAACACTGCTGACAAGCCCACCGTATTTGTCGTTGACGATGACGAACCAGTTCGTGACTCACTGAGAATGCTGATGAGGTCCGTTGGCCTGAATGCGGAAACCTTTTCAGGAGCCGCGGAATTTCTTGCCGCCTACGACCCAGATCACCCTGGTTGCCTCGTCCTTGATATTCGCATGCCGGGCATGAGCGGGATGGAACTTCAGGACAAGCTCAACGAAATGCACGCAATTTTGCCAATAATCTTTATCACTGGTCATGGCGACGTGCCCATGGCGGTGAAGGCAATACAGTACGGCGCAGCGGACTTTATCCAGAAGCCATTCCGGGATCAGGATTTGCTGGACCGCATTAACAAGGCAATTGAACAGGATGCCTCAAACCGCGCCCAATTGCTGGAAACCCGGGATATAGAAGAGCGCCTCTCAAATCTTACTCCCAGGGAAAAGGAAGTCCTGGAGCTTATTGTTGATGGCAGGCCAAACAAGGTTATCGCTGCAGATCTGGAAGTAAGCCAGCGAACGGTGGAAATTCACCGGGCAAGGGTCATGGACAAGATGCGCGCCTCATCCCTGGCCCACTTGGTAAGAATGGTTATGCGATTGCGTAATCCGAGCTAGGTGCCTTTCTCGCGATTTCCCACTCCCACTTAGGTGCAATTCCGTATTCTGCACCGATACACCCAAATTCATACTTGCCCAAGCCTCCTGAAATCGTGCCGGATCTGACCAGGTGGCTCAGGGCGGGGCGATGCATAAGAATATAAGCTCTTCACAACATGACGCGGTTGTATGCGTAATTCAGGCCAATCCCATTGTGCAGAAACAACTGGATGTCCTTCTGGCTTATCTTGATTCCCCGATTCTGAGCTTCAAGTCATCTGAGCAGTTTCTGCAACTGTGTGCTGGCATCAATGTCGGCTGTATACTTTTGGACGGTGATCAACTGGGCGACGACAGCCATTGCTTACTAGACGAGCTATCGCGCATGGGGCTGAGTCGGGCAACCATAATCATGGCGCAGCACGCCAATATTGATGCGGCTGTAAAGGCGCTACAAAGCGGGATTGCTGATTATCTTGAAATGCCCCAACCCGACCGGGTGCTGCTGGCGAAAATATGCCAGGTAATGGGCGACTTCAGGTCTGTCGATGTGGGGAAAAAATCCTGACTGGGTGTTGCACTAGAAGCGTACGGTAAATCGCAGCCCGTAAGTATCATCATCCGCTACCTGGCCATTTCCGGCGGGCCACTCACCCGCCACCGAGGAGCGGGTGCGCATCATTCTTCCATGATAAGGAGTGACGATAACCTCTGCGTCATAACCAAAGAGCTTGTCGACCTGGCTGTTCAGCCAGCCTAGCGGGTCCGTTGCACCCAGGACGAATCTGTCCCAGCCACCGATGCCTTCTTCTGTAAACTGCTTGGCGTATATGTCCTCACGAATATTCATGAAGGCGCTGCCCAGTACAGAGCCCAAAGCCGGCGTAATAAATATGTCCTGGATTGAGGGCTCCTCAAATATCGCCTCCACGCCGAATTCGTAAATTGACGACAAGGCAAACGAATACCAAAAGCTCTGGGCTGAGTTGTAGCCGCGCATGCGTGCCCGAACAAAGTACGAGGCGCCCCAGTATGGGTGTAATACGTAGTTGATCCACCACTTGTCAGAATCCCATTGCGGGTCAGAAACATTGTTCCACCATTTATCAAAGCCTACGTTGTCCTTGTCCTCCGGGGTCCAGTTCGAAACACTTTGCGGCGCAATATATAGCAGGCCCAGCGATACCAGTTGGTAAGAGACGAAATAAATGGTGTCACGGCGAAGGCCTGCCCAATCCTTGGTATCGGGCACACCCAGGATGGTCGCGCCGGCACCAGCCGGATCGACCGACTGCTGGGGGGCTTGCGCCTGGGCGACACTCTGCAGGTCCAGCCAGTATCCCGAGCCGGATGGCTGGTTTGAATTCACAATTGAATCGTCAACGCCTGTATCCGCCAGCACGTCCTGGGCACATGCAAGGGATATGATCATTGTTATGACCCTCAGCAATCCTGACGGTAACCCCGTCTGGCGCACCGCCAGGTCGCAAAAAACTGCTCGCATATTCTGGAAATCTCTAGTGCTATGTGCGGGATAACGCCATCACGGGCTGGGGTTTCTGGTACTGCCAATTCATACTTCTAGGCGCGTCAAAAGTATCCTGGGAGCTTCGCGACCGCCTTTCGAGTATTCCCTGGATTGGCAAGATGCGGGCATAAAAGATTGCCGCAAGTATAACGCCGGGCCTCAAAAGCACCGACCTAACACAAGCGGAAATATCAGTAGGGTACCCCCACTCCGGAGGTGTAAACAGAAACTTATTTCCTGCTTTTCAACGCTGCCAGGGCACGGTCAAGCCCGGCTTGCCTTTCTCTCTCGCTGACGATGTAACTGAGCCACTGGTCGGCCACGCGTCGACTACGTTCATCTTTGCGTGCCTGCTGGAAGGCTTTCTCAGCCTTGCCGAGATCGTCCATGTTGAAGTACGCCATACCCTGCAGGACGTAGGCGTTATCATCACGCTTCATACCACCCTTTCGAATGGCCATGTCTACGGCTTCAACGCAATCCTGCCAGCGATCCAGGTTGGAATAAGCCTGGGCCAGGCGGTAATACAGATCTCCGTCCTCGGCCAGCTTGGCTGCCTCGGTAAGTGGCAGGATGGATTTCTTGTCTTCACGCGCCATCTGGTAGGCCTGAGCCAGCAGACGATAATTCTTGTAGTCCTTGGTTACCTTGCCTTCCTTGATGCCCTTTTCGAGGATCTGGGCGCCCTTGTAAGGGTAATTATCCTGCATAAACAGCTGGGCCATGGTCACCAATTCTGAATTACTTTGGAGCCAGCCCTGGAGATAGGCGACCTCATAGGCTGCCAGCTGGCGTCTTTGATTGCCCAACTCACCATACATTCCCGACAACTGCACCCAGTAATCTTTCTTCTGGTACTCGCGAACCAGGGTTTCGAGAATTTCAACTACCTTCGGGTAATTTTCGAGTTCGTAATAAAAAACCCGCAGCAACAACCACCAGTTTTCCTTGACCTCACGTCCACTTTTCTGAGCGAGATCGATTGCTGTCTCTACCGGACCGATCGCGTCCTTGTATCTTTCCAGCTGATAGTAAGCCTGACCCAACAGAATGTACGGCTCGGGCCCCGGATCGTTGGCGCCCTTGAACCAACGCTTCAACATCTGTTCCGCCTTGTTGTAATCCTCCATGGTGAAATACAGCTGTGCCAGCGTATACATCGTGCTGTTTTCCATCCCCACAGGAATATCCGGCTGCTGAAGTACCGTCTCGTAGGCTTTGATACTGGCCGGATAGTTCTCGGCGGTGTAATAGATATAGCCAAAGAACGACCAAGTCTGGGCGATCTCATAGCTATTCAGGTCCCGCATACCCTGCAGTTCTTTCAGTGTAGATTCTGCCCCGGCTGTATTGCCCGCCTCCACCATCTCCTGGGCCTCAGCCAGACGCTTGTAGACCTTCTCCCTCATCGCAGGAGTCTTGCGCGTCTCAGCATCACCCCTATCGCTCTCCTGAGCCTGGGACACACCCCGGTCTGAAGATAACAGGGCATCACCGGCCCAAAGGAATAGCACCGCTGATGTCACAATCAGGGTTTTGGAAAACTTGCTCAGGATTTCAGTACTTGTGGGCATTCGAATTTATCTCACTTGCTCAAAGTGATCGGGCCGGTGCTATCAGTCTTCAAGTTCGAATGAAATTCGGTGAAGAACGCCAGCTGTGTCGATAGGCTCGCCATTGACTACCTTGGGTTTGTATTTGAATTTTGCCGCCGCACCAACTGCCGCCTTATCAAATATACCGGGCGGATCGGACTCCAATACCTTGATATCAACAACGGTGCCCAACTTGGTTACCGTAAACTCCAGCAATACCCAACCCTCCAGACCGCGCGTCAATGCCCGGCGTGGATAAATAGGTGCCACTTTTACAATAGGAAGATAGTCACCATCGGCATTGCCATAGCTCAACCCGCCAATATTCATACCCGTATCAGCCGTTAACGGGGCCATCGCGGTGGAGATTGCATTCGGATTAACCGCGTCCTGGCTCCTGGGTGGTGCCGTGGGTGGCGGAGTATCTGGCTTGGGCGGCTTCTTGGGTTTTGTTTCCTTCTGCGCCACCGTTTCGTCACGCTTCACTCGCACGAAATCGACAAAATGTACTTTTGAGTCGTCCGAAAGAGCTTTTTCACCCGTGGCTATCAGGTACTGCATAACGGACAACAGACCCCAGTTGATTGCCGATGCAATCGCAATGGCGACTATTATGCGTACATACTTCATTGATCTTGCGCCGCAATTGCCACGTCAAAAACACCGGCCTGGCGGGAGGCGTCCATAACCTGGATCAATGTCTCAGTCTTCGACTCCTTGTCCGCCTGGATAACCACCGTACCCTGCGGGTTCTCGGCATGCAGTCGTTCAATATTCGCGCGCACCGCTCTAGGATCAACCCTGCGGCGGTCGACGTAGATCTGATTGTTCGCCGTAATGGCAATCAGAATGTTTGCCTTTTCCTTCAACTCGGCTGTCTGGGCATCTGGTCGGTTCACCTCAATACCCGCCTCTTTCACGAAGGAGGCGGTAACGATGAAGAAGATCAGCATGATGAAAACCACGTCAAGCATGGGAGTGATGTTGATTTCACTCTCTTCTTCCTGGCCTTGTGTTTCAGAAAACATCTGACGCATTTATGTATTCCTCAGTGATCCATTGTCATGTTGTCTTTCAGGCTTTCTATCTCTGTCTCTGCCTTTCTCATCAGCCAGGTGATTGCAAATACGCCTGAAAGCGCGCCAACCATACCTGCCATAGTTGGAATCGTAGCCATGGATACACCCGAAGCCATGGAGCGTGCGTTTCCAGTACCCGAGATAGCCATTACATCAAATACGGCGATCATGCCGGTAACAGTACCCAACAAACCCAGCAGCGGGCAAAGAGCAACGCAGGTTTGAATCAGGGATAGAGGATGTGTAAGCGAAAGCTTGACTCGCGAAATCATCGCATCCCTAATCTGACGAGCGTTCCAGGACGAACGTTCTGGCCTGGATTCCCACGTCTCAAGGGCCATCCGTACCGACTTTCTATGCTCGGTCCGCAGGTATATAACTCGCTCTACGATCAGCACCCACATAAAAAGCATTAACCAGGCGATCCAGGTCAATATTGGGCCGCCCTGAGTAAGGAAGTCCCTGGTCGCTTCGTACCATTCAATTAGGCTGTACATCAGCGGTATACGCTCCGTTTAATCAAGCGTCTCAACCTTGGCTTGCGCCACTCTCATCGCGCTCGGCAATAATACCGGCACTCTGCTCCTGAAGCACATACATCACCTTGCGACTACGTCCGCTGACTATGGTATGCAAGAGCACTGTCGGGATCGCCACGACGAGTCCCTCCACAGTGGTTACCAGCGCCTGCGAGATACCACCCGCCATCAGCTTGGGATCCCCTGTTCCAAACAGCGTAATCGCCTGGAAGGTGTTAATCATACCGGTCACCGTACCCAGCAAGCCCATAAGCGGAGCGACAACGGATATGATTTTCAAGAACGCCAGACCACGCTCAAGCGCAGGACGTTCCTTGAAAATAGCTTCACTAAGCTTAAGTTCGAGAGTCTCCCGGTCAGTATCGGCATTATCCGCAGCGACCTTCAAGACACGCCCCAGCGGATTGTTTTCCTTGGGAGTCTTGTTCTTGAGCTGAGAGCTGACCTTGGCACTCATCAGGGTCAGGGCAATCAAACGCCACATAGCCAGGAAAAACGACACGAAACCCAGTGCCACGATGACATAACCGACCGTACCACCCTGATCCAGACGCTCCTTGAAAGTGGGCTCATCCATCAGCAGAGAAAGTAATTGTCCGCGTGTAGGATCAACCGCGAATGCTACTCTGCCGGAGGTAGCCTCATACAGATCCTTAGCAGAATCGACAAAGCGAGTCTGTTGTGGTTGGCGGGGGAGCTCGTTCACGCTTCCAGTATCGGCCGAGTACTGAAAGTACTTGCCATCAGCGACCAGATTAAACACGCCCACTCGAACCATCTCGATGTCAACCTGATCACCGGTGCTCATGATTACTGAACGATTGAATCGGACCACCCTGCCTGACTCACGCATTTCATTCATCAACTCAAGCCAAAGCCGCTCGATTTCCTCAATTGAGGCCAGCTTGGAACTGGTGCCCATTTTGGCACCCAGTGAAGTGATGAACTCAATACGATCAGAATTTGGGAATTGGGCCGTGGTCAGCGAGTTTTGGAACTGGGCAACTGTGTCGCCCGATACCTGCTGCAGCACACCAAATAGCTCCTTGAGGGAACCCAGGCGTTTGGTCAACTGCTCCTGCAGATCGGCAATCTTGACTTCGTTGGCCTCGAAATTACCTTCCAGCTTCTCGCTACGACGCTCCTCTGCGGTGCGCTTGTCGCGTGCTTCTTTCAACAAACGGTCCTGGCCGGCCTTGTCAGACAAGAAACGAGCTTCACGCTCTTTGTGTTCCTTGGTCTCCGCTACCCGGCCCTGTTCAACGCGCTTGAGCAGATCGTCAAGACTGGCTGCTGGCTCCTGCGCCATGGCTGTTGCCGACACCATTAGGCAGGCGATGGCAGAAATAATAACTTTCTTATTCATCGTGCGGACTCCGGAGCATTAATTGGCAGCATCATAAGTTCAGGTGCGACCTGCTTATTTGCAATCTTCAGACCCTGGCGAATCTGGTTACGGCTCGCACCGTCGGTCAGTTCGACCCACGCCTTGGCGTCCATGTCCCATACACCACTAAATTGGCCGTCTATTGACTGGTAATAAAGCCCGGTGCGGCCAACTCGCAGCACACTGACTTCACGCTCGGCTCCACCGACATCCAGCATCTGCTGGTAGCCCTCAATGGTGCGCCCGTAATCATTTTCGATTTGATAGGCCTCCATCACAGAACGAAACTTTTCGGCAACTGTCACGTCAGACCTTTCAAGCAATTCCCGCAGGCGCTCCACTCGACCGGTGCGTTCTTCAGGCAGGAATGGCACATCCAGGGCCAGAAATTGGTCCAACCCCTGAACCATTCGCAGCATCAGGGGAGTAATTTGACGTTCGATCACAGTAACCTGGTCGATGGAATTACTGAGGTCCGTCATGTCTACCAACTGATTGGCGATCTGCCTGTCCAGTAACGTGTTGTAGACCTCAAGACCGTCTATTTCCTTGGTGACAGCCTGCCACTGGGAATGGACGCTCTGAGACTGTTCCTGAATTTTTTCGATGCGTTCCTGAGAGGCCTGGGCCAGTTTGAGCTTTTGCTCACTGGCGGCGAATACCGCGTCAAGACTATCGGCCGACGCGGTCGTAACCGCCAGGCTGGCGCCAAACGACACTATGGTCGCTAGAGCCACTAACAGAGATCTGTTGGGAAACATGAAGAGCCCTCAAACAAAACAAAACCTATATCGTTACTCGATATTCGGTAGTGAACAAAAAGACACCCACCACAGCCTCTCGATAGACAACCAAAAGGCTTCAGCGTCGACGAAACTATCCCCAGAGCGTGAGGCCTGCTTCGGGGACAACCCAAAGCAACTTGTTTACTGAACCAAAAATCAAACTCCCGTGCAGGCGGCAAAAGAGCAAAGCCCCCTAGTCGGCATGTTCAATACCGCCCCCACGGGTGCAAACTAATAACAGATAGTTAGGGTGGAGTAAACCGGGAGTTAGGGTCTAGCGGGACCGCGCTGGACCCAGCGGAAACACTGAAAACCGGCGTTCAACACCCTTTTGCTCACTTCCAACGTTAATAAAGGCACTCTACCCATTGCTGCAATGCATCAATTTTCATCTGAGCAGAATTAGTCCTTGACAAATGAGCTAAATCTGGCCTTAGCCCTCTCCACCATTTAAGTGCCGCGAAGTTGCGCTGGTTTTCCCAGACTCGAAGTTTACCGCACCTGGCCTTGACGGGGTTTGGCTAACTCAAACAAAACCATTATGATCCACACTCGCAAGGCAAAATTTTTGACAACTGTTTTCTGTCGTGTGGCCAACTATTGGCCGAGAAATT
>JAPHSC010000400.1 GCA_026193125.1 Gammaproteobacteria bacterium | reverse complement strand
GGTGAGCTGCACGACCGCATCGCTGGTGGCCAGGTCATGCACAACCGCTCGCCCTTGCAGGCCGCAGCCTATCACCAGCACTTTCATGCAGTCGCTCTCCCCCGGGGGCCTGCCTTTACCGCTTTTCGACCAGGGCCTTGTATCGCGGATGATCGCGCAGGGGATCCAGGTCGCTGTCGTTTTCCATCCATTCCAGGGATGCCGCCGAAATCCCGTACATGGATTTTTCGAGGCACTCAAGCGCCTTGTCGATTTCTCCCAGGCCGGCATAAGCGCACGCGATATTGTAATAGGTCACCGGGTCATCGGGAGAACCGGCCCTGGCCCGCTCAAGCCATTCCAGTCCCAGCTCGGGCTGGCCTGCATCAATTGCGCAGCCCGCGCCCAGACACAGGGCCCGAATATCATCCGGTGTGGTTTGCAGGCGTTTCTTGATCAGTTCCAGGGTGCGCCTGGTCGCCTCGGCACGATCTTCCTTGCGCCCCAGCGTCCGGTACACCTGGGTCAGCAGGTTCACCGCCTGGTAGTCATCGGGGCGCAGCTGCGCCGCCTTTTCAAACAGCCCGGCGGCCTGTTCATACTTGCCTTTTGCCAGGGCATGTCGACCGTAATAGTAGTACGCATCGTAGAGCATGGGATCCAGTTCAATGGCCCGTTTGAACGCGCTCTCGGCACCGTCTTCTCGTTTGCTATGGGACAAGGCCAGGCCGCGCGATGCATGCACCTGGGCCACTTCCGGCGCAAGCTGCAGGGCGAGACGGCTGTTGGTCTCCGCCTGCTGGCGATTGGATACAGAACTGTCGGTATACATGTATATCAGCGAATAACAGTCCGCCAGTCCCGCATAGGCCAGGGCGTAATCAGGATCCAGATCAATGGCACGCGAAAACTCCTTGCTCGCCTTTTTCCATTCCGCGTCATTGAACTGGTAAAAGTGCCGACGACCGCGCAGGTAAGCCTCATACGCTTCCATATTCTGCGTAGGCTGGTGCTCAATGGCCTTTTCCGTGCTGGGGCTGATGGAGAGCTTGAAGGCCTTGGCCACGCTCTCGGCAATTTCTTTCTGGATCCCGAACACGCCCTTCAATTCGCGTTCAAAGCTCTTCGACCAGATGTGAAACCCGTCGGCAACATTTATCAGCTGGGCAGTGACTCGTAAATCGTTCCCGTCCTTCCTCACGCTGCCCTCAAGCACCGTATGCACATTCAGTCTCTCACCGATGGCGTCGATGTCCATGCTGGTGCCCTTGAACTGAAACGAGGAAGTGCGCGAGGCAACCTGCACACCCTGGATAGAGGCCAGCGAGTTGATGATCTCCTCAGCCATACCCTCGCAAAAGTGGTCCTGGTCTTTCTCCGGACTCATGTCGCTGAATGGGAGCACGGCGATAGAGTGCACAATCTGGGTACCGGACGCCTGCTTGGTCGCACTGGCGGGCTTGCGGCGTTGCTTCCTGGTGCGGCGAATGCCGTCAGGGGTGACTTCCAGTGCCCAGGCCAGTATCAACGCTACCGGAAACCCCAGGGCCAGCAGCCATAAGACCAGGGTGGTCGACCATTGCGGCAGGTTCAGGGGCTCGAAGGTCGCATCGGCAACCTGCATCAGAACCCAGGCGCCGATCACGTACGCGATCCCGACTCGAATGACTTTGCGGCGCTTGAGTTCCTCGATATACGCACCCAGGCCAGACTGTTTTTCACTCATGTTTTCTCTCTTTGCCAAGCTGACGACGTCAATGCCCGGGCCAATAGCAGTAGCCTGTCAGCAAGCCGGAACAGGGAGATATCCTACAGCAAAAGCCTTCCCGGGCCATAGGATCTGTAAAACTCGCGAACGAATAGTCATGGGGACAGTAACCATAACTCTCGAGCGTAATCATGGGGACAGCCGTTTGGAAGATAAGGTTGCTGTCCCCAAAACAGCGTTGGGGTCGGCCCTTTAGTAGGCCCAGCCATCTTCCTCTGCGGCGATCACTATCTTCGCGCAGGCGCGGGAATCCGAGGCGGCATCGTGATGCTTCAAGTCGATGCCGTGGTAGCGACAGACATCGGGCAACTTCGTGGGGCGGATATCCCACAGACGCCTGGCCAACTGCACGGTACACACGAAGGGCAGCACCGGTTTCGGCAGATCGTAACGCTCACAACAGCCGCCCATCACGCCACGGTCGAAGCCTGCGTTGTGCGCCACCAGGAAATCACCGCGATGTATGAATTCCGCGATGGTGTTCCAGTGCCCGGCGAAGGTGGGTTGGTACTGGACATCAGTCCAGCTCAGCCCGTGAATATAGGTAAAGACGAACTCCCGGCTCGGGGGTCGTATCAGGAGAGTCTTCTCTTCGACAATCTGCCTGTCGCGCACATGCACCATGCCGAGAGCACAGGCGCTGGCCCGACTGTAGGCCGCGGTTTCAAAGTCTATTGCGACGAAGCTACTCATCGGTGTTCGGTTGAATGTCACTCGAGCCAGTCAATCCTGCGTAACTGTTGGTTGCGGTGATATACAGAATTGCCGGCAGGAGCTTCTTCCACTCCGGGCCGGTAGCCAGCCACACCGCCCAGCCACCAGCCGCCAACCAGCCAAGCGGACCGATGACAAAGGCAACCGTGGCACCCAGACCCTTTATCGCCGCAAACGGCAGACTCATTCCCATAGCGTGGGTCATAAAACCCAGGGCGGTTGATGAGGCCACGTATAGCGACAGCCCGCGAGGACGGGTGCTTTGCAGCGCCACCACGGTCGTCTTCGGCCCGACCAGGCCACCACTGCGAGCGTTCGCCGCTTCCAGCACCTCGCCCAGGTCGATAGGTTGGTTGAAGAACGTGCGTCGCTGCGAGGGTGTCATCTTTTGCAGGGCCTGGATGATCACCTCGTGAGACACGGCCTCCTCGCAATCCTCAAGCGTCGCGTCTTCTTCCTTTACCTTGAGTTTGTCAGCCAGTCCGAACACCAGTTCCGGGTAAGCGGGCACCTGATACTGCTCGTCAACACTGCGTCCGGGACGTTGCTTGTTATCGATCAGTGAGCGGACTTTTGCCGCGGTGCCGGACAGCGTCGACTTGACCTGGGCCCGGGTCCTGGAGTGATACAGCCACTTGATCCGCTCCTCGATATCCGCCACGGTAGCGTGCTCCGAATCCAGCTCCAGGATCGCTGCCAGGTTTGCCAGTTCCTCCTGGCTCCAGGCATAAAGCACATTCTTGAGCGTGATGTCCGTGTCGATATTCGGTTCGGTAGCCAAGGCTCGCTACTTCTCGTCCAACAATTTCTCGGCCCGGTTCTGCAGCCGCTTCTTGTGGCGCAGGAAATCAAAGCCATCATCTTCCGGCTCTGCCGCGGTCGTGGCGGCCTGGCCCTTGCTACCGGTGGACTTGC
>JAPHSC010000071.1 GCA_026193125.1 Gammaproteobacteria bacterium | reverse complement strand
CATCACTGGACGAAGAACCTTCTGGCAAGCGCGGACGGAAGCAAGCTCTACGTGAGCGTGGGTTCGAACAGCAACGTCGCGGAAAAAGGCATGGAGGTGGAAAGCGGCCGCGCAGCAATCTGGGAAGTCGAGGTGAAAACCGGCGCTCACCGTATCTATGCCACCGGTTTGCGTAACCCGGTGGGCATGGCTTGGGGTGTTACAGACGACACACTCTGGACCGTGGTGAACGAGCGCGACGAAATCGGCAGCGACCTGGTGCCCGACTACCTGACATCGGTGCGTGAGGGCGCCTTCTATGGCTGGCCCTACAGCTACTTCGGCCAGCATGTCGACACGCGGGTCGAGCCTGCTCAGCCGGCGCTGGTGGCCACCGCAGTGGTGCCCGACTACGCGCTGGGACCGCATACCGCCTCGTTGGGCCTGGCCTCATCCTCAGGCAGTCGCCTGCCCGCGCCATTTGCAGAGGGCATGTTCGTTGGTCAGCACGGCTCGTGGAACCGCAAGCCGCGCAGTGGCTACAAGGTCATCTTCGTCCCCTTCCGGGACGGCAAGCCGGCCGGGATGCCGCTGGATGTGCTGGTCGGTTTTCTTAGCGAATCGGGCGATGCCCTGGGCAGGCCGGTAGGAGTGGTGATCGACAAGCAGGGCGCCTTGCTTGTTGCCGACGACGTGGGCAACACGATCTGGCGCGTGAGCGCAGAGTAGTTGGGGTCGAACCGCAATTAATATCGCGCAGGACGAGCAGCAAAACCTCGGCATTCCCCCGCCTCCTCCCATCATTAAAATTAGCTACCAAACCGTCACAGGATTACGAAAACGCGGTTCGACCCCATCTAGTCCTTAATTGCGGTCCGACCCCAATTCCCCCCGGAAATCAGCTAAAGCATCAGAGTGTGATCTGACGCTCGGATTGATTCGAATTTTTCTTGTATTTCTTCAAACAAGAAAGCCGAGTGCAATACGTCATTGTGAACAGGGTAATCAAACTACTACAGCAGCGCTTCACGAATCGCGAAGACCCCGAACACGTACAGGTGGCGATTCGAGTCGCCATTGTCTCGACGGCCTTGGTATATTTTAACTCCAGCTACTTCGCCGAAAACTCCAACAATGCCGAATATGTGCTGATTGCCCGCTGGGCGGTCTCAATTGCATTTATCATAACGATCGGCCTTCTCGTCGCGTTATTGATCCGACCCGGGATTTCACAGGTTCGTAGAGTTGTAGGCCTGGTTCACGATATCACTGCGATCTCGGTAGCAATGTTTCTTGGTGAAGCCGGCGCCGCGGCGGTCGCAGCGATATATCTGTGGGTGACGCTGGGTAACGGCTTTCGATATGGCACTGGATACCTGTATACGAGCGCCGTATTGTCCTTCGCCGGTTTCGGCATCGTGTACCTGTCCAGCGACTACTGGCACGAACAAACCATGCTCAGCATCAATATCCTGATTCTGCTGGCCGCCATTCCACCTTACGTCGGTCGCCTGCTGACATCTCTGCATAAGGCCAAGGCGCTGCTCGCGCAACGGGCCAGCTACGATGGCCTTACCGGATTGATAAATCGGGGCGAACTCGAGCAAAGCATTGCAAGCATACTATCCAGGCAACATGACGGGCATTTTCTGCTTTTCTGCGATCTTGACCACTTCAAGGCCGTCAATGATGAAGCCGGTCACGCGGCCGGGGACAAGTTACTCACGGATATCGGCCAAGTCATTCAGGGCTGCGTGCGAAGTGACGATCTTACCGCCCGCCTGGGCGGGGATGAATTCGCTGTATTCCTCAGAAACTGTCCACAAAACCGCGCAAGGGTAATTGCAGAGTCTATCCGCAGCGCGGTGTCAGGCTATCGCCTGGCATGGAGCACCAAATATTACAGCGTCGGTATCAGTGTAGGCGCGGCACCCAGTACCGCGGTCAAAGATCTGGACTCCCTGTTTAGACTTGCGGACGCCGCCTGCTACGCAGCAAAAAATGCCGGCCGCAATCAGGTTCACATCGTTGACGCCCAGGTCGATGTCGCCGATACGCAGACGATCAGGAAGCTGTTTGCTGACGAAATCGTGTCAGGTGTAAAGAGGAAAAGCGCTAGCAGGCCCAGAAGCGCCAGGTGAATAGTCGCGGTTGAACCTGGCTATTAGAAGCGCGCATCCCGAATTCATTCTAGGAACACCCTGATCGTGTCGCCGGATCAACGGCTATTCTTCAGGACATTGATGCCAAGCACACCCATGTCCATGCCATCAAAGACGGGGAAACCCTGGCGCTCAAACACGGCCTTGTATCCCTGGTAGGGCACGCCGGCGTCGATCACAATGCCGATCAGGCGGCCATGCGACTGGGCCAGTGACTTCAGTCTTGCCGCGAATACCTCAGCCTGGGTCATCTGCTCTGTGTCGAGGTGTTCGGACAAGGGGACCAGTCCAAGCATCACGACCCCCGCACCAAACTCTATCATCGCCTTCACGCAATCGAGGTAAACCTCCTCGTCGGCCATAGGCGTCAGGTCCAGGGGATTCGCTGCCGCCACCAATCCTTGCATACCGTGGCGCTGAAGTACCTGTCCTAGCACGGTACGGTTCCCTTCGCTGAGCGCGTACAGACGGCCCGGGTCGTTGTCACCCAGGGTATCCACGCTGCCGACGGTTTCGTAACCTGCGTTGGTGACAATTGCCAGCTTGCCGAGTTGGCGCAGGTCCGGGTAGGCGGACATCCACTTGAGCACCGCGTTGAACTGATTGAACGACTCGGTGAGTATCGCCCCGGCTTTGTGCAGCAGCCTCTTCTGCACATGGTAGTCACCTGTCATGGCGCCGGTATGACTCCTGGCCGCTGCCTGTCCGAGCTGCGAGCGGCCACCCTTGTAAATGATGACGTGGCGATTCTCGGCCCGAAATTTTTCAACCAATTTGGCCACAGCGCGGACATCACCACCGACGAAACCCTCGGCGTAGATACCCAGTACCCGCACGGACTTGTCGCGCTCAACCAGGGCCATGAAATCCGATAACTTCATATCCAGCTGGTTGCCGATGGAGAAGCCATACTTGAGATTAAGGGTGGAATGGCGCGACAGACGCGTAATCAGAAATGCACCACTCTGGCTTATCAGCGCGACATTCGAGTCAGGTAAGAACTTTACGTTCAGTTTGCTTTGCGGAATGAACAGGCTGTTCAACTTGAGTGGGGACAGCAGCATGCCGAGGCCATTGGGGCCAACGATCGCCGGGCACCATTGGCCACTTTGGCGGCGTGAGGTGATCAGGCCGGACAGGCGGTTTCCGAAACCGTCCTTGTCAGCGCCATCACCAATGCCGCCGGCGACAATGTAGACGACCGCCGCGCCAGCGCCCTGTGTACACAACTGCTCGATCATGGCCACGCACGCATGCGCGGGCAGGGCAAGGATCAGTATGTCGACCGGATCGGCCGCCAGGGCAGTCACATCGGGCACACAACGCACGCCGGCGAAGTTATCGACGCCAGGTTTGACCAACAGCAGCCCCTCCTCCCCCAGGGAGGACTGGCGCAAGTTCTCCAGTATCAGGCCCCCGATGCTCCCGGCTTTCGCCGAGACACCCGCGAGGGCAATCCGTCGGGGCTTCAGGAAACTATCGTCCTTAAAAGGCACCGCGCAAAGCTCCGCGGGTGCTTTGGCGGCGCGCAGCCCGACACCGTCAAGCGCGACAATCTCGCCAGCATGATCGACAACCAGCGGATTCATTTCCAGTAGGGCCAGTTGTTCCCGGGCCATCAACTCATCGAGATGCCAGAGCTTCTCGAGAAAGCCCAGCAGGGTTTTGCTGCTGGTGAGCGCCTTTTGCTGACGCACCTTGCCGAGCAGAATTTTGCCCAGCCAATGACCGCTGAGCTCTTCGAATGCTTCGGCAGGCGTATAGGCAGATACCGGCCAGACCAGCAGGGACTGCTTGAGTTCCCGTGCCCAGTCCTCGGTCAACAAGCCCCCGAAACCGAAACTGACGATTGCCCCGCATGACCGGTCTCTTTGCAGGCTGACGAAAATCTCACTCGGCGCATTTCCGGCATGCTGAAACGCCACCCGTTCCGCCACCAGGGTTCCGAGCCATTCATACTGCTGTCCAAGCTGCCCGCGCATGCGTCCGTGCGTGGCCTCAACGGCCGCGATATCGAAGTCACAAAAACTCAGTGCGCCAGCCTCTGACTTGTGCCACAGGTCCCGGGCTATGCCCTTGATGACCACCGGATCGCCGAGTGCAAACGGCAAATCGGTAAACTTGTCCTCTTTACCGATAAAGCAATGCCGCGGTGTCTTGATACCGACTGCCGCCAGGAATCCGTAGACCTCATGTTCCGGGATGAATGTACTTGTCATTGGAAATAACGGAACTGGTCCCGCCAGGGCTATGGAGCCTGAAAGTTAGCATGGATCAGGTCTGAGCTAAATGGGGTCAAACCGCAATTCTATGGGGATATCGTAGGAACACTGTTTGACCCCGGGTTTTCCAGGGGCACAAATACCGAGGCCAGTCTAAGTACAGCGAAGATCAGGTTCCTCAGGGCCGAATCGAGACGCAGACCGGTGGCGGTCTCGAAAATAGCCCCAAGCATGACCACGTGGGCGTTGGAAAAGAACACATCGAGTTTGGATTCAATGTTACCTGCCGTCCCACACTGACGCACTTGGCTTGTCGACCAGGTGTCCCGACCACTGACCCGGACACGCAGAACGCGCCCGTCAACTGCTTCAAGGACCTGCTCATCCGGACAGATAACCGCCGCGACACCCTGGACCCCCTTGGCATTCTGCCACTGCGGCACCCTCGCTTGCAGGTCATCTGTCCGCGAGATTGCGCCGCTGATTATCAGAAGAAGGACTGACAGAACCATCTTCCTGTATCTCATTAGTGGCGTTCCCCGTGTATTCCAGCTCTACCTTATTGATGCACGGGAGTGAAGGATTGGATGCACGGGCGACAAAATGATCCGGAGACAAACGGGTAGCCAGCCATTTTTCTGCCTGGATTAGCGTCCGAAATCACTCTTGGAACTTGGGGTAACCGTGGGCGATCCGTCAGGCGAGGGATATTTAAAACAACTACTTATCAATAAGTTATGAATTAATGAGGTCGACTATATTTGCTGGTTGGCCAATACAGTCACTGGTCAATGTT
>JAPHSC010000220.1 GCA_026193125.1 Gammaproteobacteria bacterium | reverse complement strand
TTCCACAGCATATGGTTTCTCACGGGGATCCAGAGTCAGGATTTTTACCTTCGGGTTCTTCAACAATTGCCGAAGCACCTGAGCACCGGTGTGCCCCGCGCCCACAACAAGAACAGTCATTACCTGTTTGCTCATATCCAGTCCAGCAAAGTCAAAACGTAAAAATAGAGTCCGAGCGCGAGCGAACTGAAGAATGTCATGATAAGCCCGTAGCGCATCATTTCGCGGCGCGTAATAATACCGCTGGCGGCAATAAGGGCCATACGACCGGACGCAGACGGCAAGGAATAGCCAAATGTCGTCGCCAGCGCCACAGGCAAGACCAACTGCACAGCATTAAAGGCCGGATCGGCCCGGGCAAAACTGATCAGTACGGGTACGAACAAGGCAGCGATTGTCGTATTGTTGATTAGGTTGGTAAGCAGTGCCGATGTAAATACAAGGATCATCAGGCTCCAAAATATCGGCAGCCCGGTTACAACCGGCGATAAGAGCGTCACGAACCATGCCGTTACGCCGGTATTAACAAGTGCATCGCCCAGTGACAGGCCGGCGCCGATAATCAGAAAAATGCCCCAGCTCACACCTTTCATTTCATCCCACTGCAAAATACCGCGTACACCAAGATATGCGACGGCACCGATGCCGACCAGCGCAGCAGAAAGCAAGGTCCGCGGCAACACGAAGTAGCCCTCCAGGAACTCACCACTGACCCAAAGAACAATCGCAACCAGAATCGTCGCCGACAATTCCCATTCGTTTGCACTCATGCGGCCCTGTTTGTGCAGGGCCTGACGCGCGGGCTCAACGTCCAGTTGTTCGATTGCTGCCGGCATCATGCGCAGTAACAACCACCAGGTCAGAGGGAATAGCAATAACATGGCCGGCATTCCATAACGCATCCAGTCCATGAAACGCCACGGTCGGATTTCGGCAAGGAACCCGGCAGTCACCGCGTTCGATGCCGCGCCCATTACCGTTCCCATGCCTCCGATGCTGGCACTATAGGCGATGCCAAGAACAAGAAGTACCAGGAATGAACGAGCTTCCTTGGGGTCGTCTACCTGTCGTGACAGGGTCAGTGCGACCGGAATTAGCATCGCGGCTGTCGCAGTGTTTTCGATCCACATGGATAATAGTGCCGCGATCGCCATGAGACCAAACACGACCTTACGTATCCCGCCGCCCGAGGCGATGATGGTCAGCAAGGCGAGGCGTCGGGTCAGGCCGTGCTTGCGCAGCGCTTCAGCGAGAAAAAGACTTGTCAGTATCAAAAACACCACCGGCCGTGAGAATGGTTCGAATGCCTCGCGAGTCTCTGTGATTCCAAGGGCAACCTGCATCAACGGCACCATGAGCGCGGCAATTGGAAGTGACACAGGTTCCAACGCCAGGATACTTGCGGTAAACACCAGTAACGCAATCGCCCGGTGGCCGTCGGCGGTAACGCCTTCCGGTGCCGGCAATAGCAGCACGGCCGACGTCAGCGCAATGACTATGCCAAATCGCCCGAGGAAATTCAGCGTCCGCCAGACGCCATGCGCCATTCGTGGAAACCATGCCAGCAACATCGGCCGGCGAAAGCTGGGCACTATTTCGGCAGGTGGCGTCGCAGATTCTTCCAGTTTTTGTTTCGCTGCTTCTACTGCCGCGCGGCACTGCGAACAGCCAGCGAGATGCTCATTGGCAGATGCTCTTGCGGCCTCCGACAGCTGTGCCGAAACGTAGTCTGCGGCGACAATGTGGTCTTCGGGTTTCATTGGTCAATGCGCACTTCTCGATTGCCTGCGAAGGTTGCAAGACCGCCGGCGATTCTATCCGCGACGCCCTTTTTGTCAGACGATTTCGGGCTACTGCACCGAATTTCCTTGTCTGGCGAGTTTTTGACCCCTCCTTTCGGGGATCGAACCCTTAGTCTAGGATCAGCTTCTGGGGCGCGCTGTTCGTACTAGTACGTAAGGCGGATTCTGGCTGATGCGGAGCGCTGCCGTTTGCGATGTTTCTTGCGGTACCGGGTAAAGTAGCGCCGCGGGTGCCGTAGCTCCCCAAGGCGCTTTTCAAACCGCTACCGGCGCCTTGATGTGCGCATGGTGCTGGTAGCCGGTGATCTCGAAGTCTTCCAGGGTGTAGCTGAACAAGTCTTTTGGCTTGCGCTTGATATTGAGGCTGGGCAATGGAAAGGGCTGGCGACTGAGTTGTTCATCGGCCTGCTCGAGATGGTTCAGGTAGAGGTGGCAGTCACCACCCGTCCAGATGAAATCACCCGGCTGCAGGCCAGTCTGCTGCGCCACCATGTGAGTCAACAAGGCATAGGAGGCGATATTGAACGGCACGCCGAGAAAGATGTCACAGCTGCGCTGGTATAACTGACAGGAAAGTTTCCCATCCGCCACGTAAAACTGGAAAAAAGCGTGGCAGGGCTCAAGGGCCATTTGCTCCAACTCGCCTACGTTCCAGGCGCTGACGATCATACGCCGCGAATCCGGCGTAGTGCGTATTTGTTCCAGCACCTTGGAGATCTGGTCGATGTGCTGGCCATTGGCGTCTTTCCAGAACCGCCACTGACGACCGTAAACGGGACCCAGGTCCCCATTTTTATCGGCCCATTCGTCCCAGATGGATACCCCGTTATCATTGAGGTACTTGATGTTGGTATCACCATTCAGGAACCACAACAGCTCGATAATAATTGAGCGCGTATGCAGCTTTTTGGTGGTCACCATCGGAAAGCCGGCGGACAAATCAAAACGCATCTGCTGCCCAAATACACTCAAGGTCCCCGTGCCGGTTCGGTCCTCTTTGCGCGCGCCGTTCTCACGAACGTGGCGCATCATATCCAGATACTGCTTCACGCCTTTGCCTCGGATTGACTATTTCCACGCAGTGCCAAGGTTACCAATACCAGTCCCAGCGCCAGTAGCGGCAGGGACAAGAGCTGGCCCATGGTCAACCAGCCGCCGGCCAGGTAGCCGATGTGGGCGTCAGGCAGGCGCACGAACTCCACCATGAAGCGAAAAACGCCATATAGCAGGGCAAACATGCCCGACACCAGCATGCGTGGCCTGGGCGTGGACGACAGCCACCACAGCACCACGAACATCACCACGCCTTCCAGCAGGAACTCGTACAGCTGGGACGCATGCCTGATCTCGCCGTTCACCAGGAACCCTACAGGCAGGTCGGTGACCTTGCCCCACAGTTCGCCGTTGATAAAGTTGCCTATACGTCCCGCGCCCAGGCCCAGGGGCACCACGGGCGCCACCATGTCGGCAATCTGGAAAAAGCCCATCTTGTTCTTGCGCCCGAAGTACAGCATGGCCAGGACCACACCCAGCAGCCCGCCGTGGAAAGACATACCGCCTTTCCAGATCTCGAAAATACTCAGTGGATCAACCAGCCAGGAGTTGAGGTCATAAAACAGTTTCGAGCCTACCCTGCCGCCGACTATCACACCTATCACCGACACAAACACGAGGTCGTCAATTTGTTGCAGTGTCCAGCCTGAACCGGGTTTGGCAGCGCGTCGCCGCAACAGGAACCAGCCGGCAGTGATGCCCACCAGGTACATCAATCCATACCAGCGAATTTGCAGGGGCCCCAGAGCCAGGGCGACGGGATCGATTTCCGGATATACAAACATCAACAGACCTTCAAAGCTGGCGCCAGTCCCGGGACGCCCGGATTTATTCCCGGCGCTATAGATTGCAGGCGATAAGGACGATATTCAAGGCGCGAGTCGCAAGTAATAGTCGGCCTGCGAAGATTGGCAGGAAAGAAGCGGTAATTTTTCCCGGCAGGACAGGCGTGCATGATTAACACAAAGACTCCTTGGCGCAGCGTACTCGAATTACTGCCCACCCCGGCTAGCGCGGGAGGACACGGCAGACCAGTGACTTCAGGTAGGCGGTTTCCGGTATGGCCGGGTGCACCGGATGATCCGGCCCCTGGCCGCCCACTTCCAGCAATTGCCCCCTCTGGTCGGTGCGTCGCAATGCCTTGACTATGGCTTTCCGAAGATCCTCCTGGGACAGGTGAAACGAACAGGAACTGCTTACCAGGATTCCACCCGGCGCCAACAGACGCACTCCGTGCTGGTTTATTTTTTCATAGGCAGCCAAACCGGCCTTCAGGTCCTTGCGTTTCTTGATAAAGGCCGGCGGGTCGAGGAACACCACGTCGAAACGCGCGCCCGCCTGGTCCAGTTCGCTCAGGGCCTCGAAGGCATCCTGGATACGCACCTCGATATCCACGTCGTTCAGCTTGGCATTTTCCGTGATCCACTCGCCAGCCCTGGCCGAGGATTCGATACACGTGACACTGGCCGCTCCTGCCTTGGCCGCACGTATGCCCCAGGCCCCCAGGTAACTGAACACGTCCAGTACGCGGGCTCCCTTGACGTACTTCAGCATGCCGTCACGGTTCTTGCGCTGGTCATAGAAATATCCGGTCTTCTGCCCTTCCTTCAAAGGCACTCGAAACCGGCAATCTCCCTCCAGTACTTCGCCGAACTCAGGTACGCTGCCGGCGGCTTCCTCGACGTATTGGTCCAGGCCTTCCAGCTCTCGAGAGGAGGTATCGTTGCGCAAATATATGCCCTTGGGTGAGAGCAAGTCCTGCAGGCACTGCATAACCGTTGGCCACAACTGCTGCATGCCCGCGGTGGTGACCTGGGCCACCAGTTGGTCTTCAAAACGATCAACCACCAGGCCGGGCAGTCCATCACCCTCACCAAAAACCAGGCGGTAATGAGGTGTGGGATATAGCCGCTCGCGCAGGCTCAGCGCCTCTTGCAGACGACCGAGGATCCACTCGGCATCAGGCTGGGTCTTGGACCGGGACAGCAAGCGCGCGCAGATCAGGCTGGCCGGATTGACGTAACCCCAACCCAGGAAACCGCTGCGACAGTCCTCGATACGCACCATGCTGCCTGGCTGCATACCCTTGATAGGCGTAACCGCCACATTCACCTCGTTGTTGAACACCCACAGGTGCCCGGCACGCAGGCGCCGATCTTCCTGAGGTCTCAGACGGAGGAGGTTTTCAGTAGTCATGAGGGGAAATCCATGCTGTTAGATAAAGGCGCATTCTACAATGCTTGCGCCGCCTGCGGGCAGGCACGTTGGATTGAAGTATAGTTAGGCAGCCTTTGATCCAGTCACGAATCCCCGAAAACAGACCAGGAGAGTCCATGGCAGCGGTAAAGAACCGACTGGCCGGTGAAACCAGCCCCTACCTGAAACAGCATGCGAGCAACCCGGTGGACTGGTATCCCTGGGGAGAAGAAGCGCTGGCGCTGGCGCAGCGCGAAAACAAGCCCATTTTGCTGTCGGTGGGCTACTCCGCCTGTCACTGGTGCCACGTGATGGCGCATGAGTCCTTTGAGGATCAGGAAACCGCCGCCCTGATGAACCGCTTGTTTGTGAACATCAAGGTCGACCGGGAAGAACGGCCGGACCTGGACAAGATATACCAGACCGCCCACCAGATCCTCACCCAGCGCGCCGGCGGCTGGCCGCTGACCATGTTTTTGTCTCCGCATGACCAGACCCCGTTCTTCGGCGGCACCTATTTCCCGCCGGAACCACGCTACGGTATGCCCGGGTTCAAGGAAATCCTGCAAAGGGTCACCCAGTACTACCAGGAGCAGGGCGAGGACATCTCGCGCCAGACTGAATCCCTCAGAGATGTATTCAAGCGCCTCACGCCAGTACAGGAAGGCCAGGCGGAATTGACTGGCGAACCTCTGACCCTGGCCCGCGAGGCGCTGGAGCAGCAATTCGACGCGAAGTGCGGAGGATTTGGCGATGCCCCCAAGTTTCCCCACGCCACGGGCATCGAGCGCCTGCTGCGGCATTGGCGGGACAGCGCCCAGGGCGATACGCCCGATGTGCAGGCACTGTATATGGCTGCCATGTCCATGCAACGAATGATCCAGGGCGGAATATTTGACCAGGTGGGCGGCGGCTTCTGCCGGTATTCGGTAGACGAGTACTGGATGATTCCGCATTTTGAAAAAATGCTCTATGACAATGGCCCCCTGCTCGCCCTGTGCACGCAGTTGTGGCAAGCGACCGGCGATGAGTTGTACAGACGGGCTGCCAGCCAGACCGCGGACTGGGCATTGCGGGAAATGCGCTCCGTGGAAGGCGGTTTTTACTCCGCCCTGGACGCGGACAGTGAAGGAGAGGAAGGCAGGTTCTATGTCTGGACACCCGAACAACTGCGGGAACTGCTGGACGCTGAGCAATATCCGCTGTTTGCCGCAATCTACGGACTGGATCGACCGCCCAACTTCGAGGGCAGTTGGCACCTGCACACATTCAGAAATCCAGAGGAAGTGGCCGGCGAGCTGGGCATGAGCGAATCGCATGCCCAGCACCTGCTGGAACAGGCCCGGGCCCGCTTGCTGGCCCACCGGGACAAGCGCGTCCGGCCGGCACGGGATGAGAAGATCCTGACCGCCTGGAACGGTCTGATGATTCGCGGCCTGGCCATGGCCTCACGTGGCCTGGGCAGACCTGAGCTGGCAGCAGCGGCGACAGAGGCTGCGGACTTCATTCACACTCGAATGTGGAAGGATGGACGGCTGCTGGCCAGCTATACAGAGGGCAGTTCTCGTTTCAGCGCCTACCTGGATGACTACGCGTTCCTGGCCGAGGGCCTGATGGAACTTCTGCAATGTCGCTGGCGCAGTGATTACCTGGCGTGGATCACGAACCTGGCCGATTGCTTGCTGGAGCACTTCCAGGACACGCAACAGGGTGGTTTCTTTTTCACCGCAGATGACCAGGAGACCCTGATACATCGCCCGAAAAGTCTCAGCGATGACTCCACACCCTCGGGCAACGCCGTGGCCGCCAGCGTACTGCGTCGCCTGGGCCTGCTGCTGGGGGAGCAACGCTATCTGGATGCCTCCGAACGGGCGCTACAGGCTGCCTGGCCGGCCCTGCAACGCTACCCCTATGCCCATTGCAGTCACCTGCAGGCGCTGGAAGAGCGGGTGAACCCGGTGGAGATACTAATTATCAGGGGCCGGGACGAGCAACTGGATGACTGGCAGGAGACTTGCCAGTCCATATTTGCACCCCGCCGCATGGTATTTGCGATTCCCTTCGCTGCAAAGGGATTGCCGGAAGGCATCCAGGCCAAGGCGCCGCGTGGAGAGGTGGTGGCCTACCATTGCCTGGGTATGCAATGCTCGGCTCCGCTGGAGAATATCCAGGACCTGCTGGGCGCCCTGGCCGAAGGCCCCGGGGAGGGACCAAAAAACACGGTCTAGACGCCGTAGCGCAGTCGGCTTTTCGCGCACCATGGCAAATGGAACGGGGTTCAGACTGCTGGATGCGTGACCGATTACGCCGCAGGGCGGAAAAATGGACCCTAGTCGCCGCGGTAATCCACCCCGGAATTGCAGGTCTCGCGAATGACGATGCGACTGAGCAAAGGTAGCTGGGGTTGCAGGCGCTGCCAGATCCAGCGCGCCATGTTTTCCGAGGTGGGATTCTCCAGACCGGGTAACTCGTTGAGGTAGTTGTGATCCATTCGAGCATACAGCGGCTCGAAAGCGGCCCTCAGGTCGGCAAAGTCCATGACCCAGCCCAACTCCTCGTCCAGCGGACCGCTGACATAGATGTCCACCTCAAAGGAATGCCCATGCAGACGCGCGCACTTGTGCCCCGGCGGTACATTGGGCAGACGGTGAGCGGCCTCGATATGAAAGCGTTTGTATATTTCCATGTCAGCTGACGTTATTCGCTAAAAACGGGTCATGATTCTAGCAGAGCCGGGCACCGCCCTGTGAGGCATAGTGACACCCGAGTGTCAGATCAGAGCATTTCCAGCAATTGATCCGGGCTGGAGATCAAGCTGCGGGCGCCACCGGCCTGCAACTCCTCATTCGAACGAAAGCCCCAGCTCACACCCACCGGATAACAGCCCGCGGCGGCTGCCGTCTGCATGTCGATGGCCGTATCACCCAGGTAGAGCACCCTGTCAGCCTGCACCTGCAGCTGTGCGAGAATCTGGTGTAAGCCTGTGGGGTCAGGCTTGCGTGGCAAGCCCTCGCGCGCGCCCAACACTGCCTGGAAACGCCAGTCCGCTAGCAAGTGTTCCACACACAGGGTGGTAAACCCGTGCGGCTTGTTACTGAGGACAGCAAGAGGTAAGCGCCGGGCCACCAGTGCGTCCAGTAGCTGCGGGATACCGGCGTAGGGACGGGTGTGGCGATTCCAGTTGAGACCGTAGTGATACTCCAGCCTCGCCACCGCCCGGCTCAACTCCTCGCTATCGGCCTTGCCGGTTCCCAGGGCCCTGCGCAGCAAGCTGACGACGCCCTCGCCCACCAACCCTCGATAGGTTTGTAAATCCAGCTCCTGCTCACCCAGTTCCACCAGCGTCGCGTTAGCCGCCACCGCGATATCCTGCAGGGTATCCAGCAAGGTGCCGTCAAGATCAAACACCACGGCATGAAAATTACGGTCTTGCTTTCCCATCACTCGGCAACTCCCTGGAATGCGGCCTTGCAGCATGGCCTGGATCATGATAACAATCACTTCTCTTCCAATATATCGATGCAAGTATGTCGCAGGAATTCCAGAACAGCCACGACCGCCGACGCCGCCTGCTAGAAGGAAGGCTGGGCCGTGCGTTGATCTAGGACAGGATGATCAAGATCGCACAGGAAACCCGGCCACAGGCCGGGTTTTTTGTTTTTGAACCGTGGAAACCATAGTGTTGGAGTCACCCATGACACCCAGGCATTTCCTGACTACAGAAGACTGGAGCCGGCAGGAGTTGCAAGCCTTACTGGATCGCGCGCGGGCGTTCAAACAAGGCGCCGACTCCTCTCGCCCCATGCAGGGCAAGAGTATAGCCTTGCTGTTTTTCAATCCTTCTCTGCGCACACGCACCTCATTTGAACTGGGTGCATTTCAAATGGGTGGCCATGCCGTGGTGCTGCAACCCGGCAAAGACGCCTGGCCCATGGAGTTCGAACTGGGTACCGTGATGGACGGTGAACCAGAGGAGCATGTGAAAGAGGCGGCCCAAGTGCTGTCCCGCTATTGTGACCTCATCGCTGTGCGGGCCTTCCCGAAATTCCAGGACTGGGAGCAGGACCGGCAGGACAAGATGCTGGCGGCATTTGCCCGCTATGCCACAGTGCCCGTGATCAATATGGAGACCATCATTCATCCCTGCCAGGAACTGGCCTTGATGATGAATTTGCAGGACAGGCTGGGGCAGCCGGACAAGCAGAAATTCGTGCTGACCTGGACCTGGCACCCCAGGCCGCTGAATACCGCGGTGGCTAATTCAGCCCTGCTGATCGCCACCAAGTTCGGGATGGACGTCACCCTGCTGTGCCCCAGCCCTGAATATGTCCTGGATCAGCGTTTCATGCAGGCCGGCCAGGCCAATGCCGAGCGCCATGGGGGCTCACTTCGAGTCAGCCACGATATCGAGGAGGCCTACAAAGATGCCCGCTTCGTCTACGCAAAAAGCTGGGGCGCGTTGCCTTATTTCGGTCGCTGGGACGAGGAGTTACCGATGCGCCAGGCCAGCCGTCACTTCATGGTGGACGGGCCAAAGATGGCGCTTACCGACGATGGTCTGTTCAGTCACTGCCTGCCTTTAAGGCGTAATGTGAAAGCCACTGACGAGGTCATGGACGCTGACTATTGTGTGGCCATAGATGAGGCCGAGAACCGCCTGCACGTGCAAAAAGCCGTGATGGCCACCTTGCTGGAAAACAGCAACTGAAGCAAAGGAATTACACATGTCTGAGAAAAAAATCGTGTTGGCTTTTTCCGGCGGACTGGACACCAGCTTCTGCGTGCCCTGGCTGATTGAGAAGGGTTACGAGGTGGTTACCGCGTTCGTGGACACCGGCGGCGTCAGCGACGAAGAACGAATTTATATAAAAGAGCGTGCCCAGCAATTGGGCGCCGCCGAGCACGTCGTGCTGGATGCCGGCGACGAGGTCTGGCAGGAGGTGGTGGTGCCCATGCTCTGGGGTGGGCAGTGGTACCAGTACCAGTATCCCCTGCTATGTTCAGACCGCTATGTGATCGTGAAAAAATGCCTGCAACTGGCCCGGCAACTGGGAACCAGTAACTTCGCCCACGGCTGTACCGGTATGGGCAACGACCAGGTGCGTTTTGACCTGACCGTGCGTGCCCTGGGCGACTTCAACATCGTCGCCCCTATTCGGGATATACAGCAAGCAGGTCGGGCAGTGCGTGATTTCGAGATGGATTACCTGCGCGAGCGCGGCTTCCCGGTGCGGCAGAAAACCGCGACCTACACCATGAATGAAAACCTGCTGGGGGTCACCATTTCGGGTTCGGAAATTGATCGCTGGGAAAGCCCGGGACCCGATACCTGGCATCTGTGTCGCCCGGCTGCCGAATGGCCAGACCAGGCCCTGCGCAGCACGCTGGAATTCCGGCGCGGGGTGGCAGTGGCGCTGGATGGAGAGCCCTGCCAGGGACCTGAGATACTCACACGGCTGAACCAGGCCTACGGCGCCTATGGTGTGGGTCGGGGCATGTACACGGGCGACACGACGGTGGGTCTGAAGGGCCGCATCGTGTACGAGGCACCCGCCTTGCATGCCCTGCAGGTAGCCCACAGGGCGTTGGAGGAAGCAGTCAGCACCCGGCACCAGAACAGCTTTAAACCCCTGGTGGCGGCCAAGTGGGTGGAGCTTGTGTACCAGGGCTTTTTCTACGAACCCCTCAAGCACGACCTGGAGGCCTACCTGGAATCCTCCCAGTACACAGTCAATGGGGAAGTCACCATCGAGACCCACGGCGGTAATATTTACCCGGTGGCCGTGGACTCGCCGCACATACTCAGCTCAGCCGGTGCGACCTATGCGCAAAGCGCCGATTGGAGCGTCGAGGAAGCGGAAGGATTCATCAAGCTGTTTGGACAGAGTTCCTCGTTGTGGACCAAGGTCAACGGCGGCCCGCGGGGAGCCCTGGAGTAATGCAGCCGGCACTGGAACAAACTCTTCAGCACCTGGCCCGCCTGGTGGCCTGCGACAGCCGCAACCCGCCGCGAAGTATTTCGGCCGGCGGGCCCTTGTTTGACTACCTGCGTCAGCAACTACAGGGCTTTGCCATATCCATGCAGGATCACGGCCAGGGTTGTATCAGCATGCTGGCAGTACGCGGCCAGCCACGCACCGTGTTTAATTTCCACCTGGACACCGTTCCGGCTAACGAGAAATGGAGCATGGATCCGTTGTCCTTGCAGCTGCAAGACCAGCGCGCCTATGGTCTTGGCACCTGCGATATCAAGGGCGCTGCTGCCGCCATGCTCAGCGCGGCAAATCGCAGCGCAGGCCCGCTGGCCCTGCTGTTCAGCAGTGATGAGGAAGCTGGCAACAGCACGTGTATACGTCGGTTCCTGGCAAGCGAACACGGCTTCACCCGGGCCATCATTGCCGAACCTACCCAGGCCCTGGCTGTCTGTGCCCACCGCGGAATCAGCACAGCCGAGTTTGAATTTTCCGGTATTCCCGGTCATGCCTCGGCCGCACGCGCCATCGACGACAGCGCCATTCACCGTGCCGTCGAATGGTCTGCCAGCGTCTTGGCCTTCGTGCGCGCACACCAGGACCTGGAGTTCGAAAACCTGCGGGGTCTACGTTTCAATATTGGCCAAATTAGCGGTGGCATCAAACCCAATATGATTGCCGACCGGGCCAGCCTGACCCTGGGTCTGCGCACCCTCCCCGGCCAGGATGGCGAGACCTTGTTGCAGGAACTGGCCGAGTTGTGCCCGGCGGCCCGGCCGGCCGGCTACACACCGAGATTCCTGGCGCCCGCGCTGCCAGATGCGCTGCACGGTCAAGCCGGTCTGAGCGCAAACCGGGCCCTGGCAAAGGAACTGGGGCTTCCCCTCGGGCCGGCGGTGGATTTCTGGACCGAGGCGGCGTTGTTTGGCCAGGCCGGTCTGGCCGTACTGGTATATGGCAGCGGAGATATAGCCCAGGCGCATACCGCTGATGAATGGGTGGCAGTCGAGCAACTGGCCACCGTAACCACAACCTATGAAAGACTGATCAGCCATGGACACAACTAAGCAAACTCGCCAGATCATCGTCAGGCTGCTGAATAACCTCGGTAGCCAGAAAGAGGTCCAGCAGTACCTGAAACGATTTTCGGCGCTGGAGACCGAGAAATTCGCGGTCGTCAAAGTCGGCGGTGAAACCCTGCAACAGGACATCACCGCCCTGTCATCGTCGCTGGCTTTCCTGCAGCAAGTGGGATTGGCGCCGATTATTATCCATGGTGCCGGACCGCAGTTGAGCCAGACCCTGGCCAGCGAGGGTATTGAATTCCAGGTGCGTGACGGCTTGCGGGTAACGACACCAGAGGTGCTGAAAATCGCACGGCGAGTGTTCCAGACAGAGAATCTCGCCCTGGTAGACGCCTTGCGTGATGCGGGCGTGCGCGCCACTTCAATCACCAGCGGCGTGTTTGAGGCGGAAATACTGGATCGCGAAAAATACGGCATGGTGGGTAAAATCACCGGCGTGCATCTTGACCTGGTCAGGGCTGCCCTGCGCTCCCAGTCCATGCCGGTCATATCGCCGTTTGGTGAGACTGCGGACGGGCAGATCCTGAATATCAATGCCGACATGGCCGCGAACGAACTCGTGCGGGCGATCCAGCCTTTCAAAATCATTTTCCTGACCGGAACCGGCGGTATCCTGGACCACGATGGAAACCTGATTTCTTCCATCAACCTGAGTACCGATTACCAGTACATGATGTCCAGTGACTGGCTGCATTCGGGCATGCGTCTCAAGCTCGAGCAGATACACGACATGCTGCTGGACCTCCCACACTCAAGCTCCGTGTCTATCACGCACCCTGCGATGCTGGCCAAGGAACTGTTCACCTACCAGGGCTCGGGCACCCTGGTGCGCTACGGTGAAAACATCCACACCTTTACCTCCTGGACTGACGTCGACCAGGGCCGGCTCAGGAAGCTGCTGGAATCCAGTTTTCAGAAGAAGCTGACTGAGGATTACTTCGAGAACAACGAGCTTGCCGCTGTGTTTGTCAGCGACAGTTACCGCTCGGCAGCGGTTATCCTGCAAGAGCAGGGAATTGTTCGCATGGACAAGTTTTCGGTGACCGAGGAAGCCCAGGGAGAAGGCCTGGGGCGTTCGGTGTGGGAGCAGGTGAGACATACCTTCCCCGCTATGTACTGGCGGGCACGACCGGGTAACCCGATAAACCAGTTTTATTTCCAGCAAGCGGACGGTTTTATCAAGGGCCGCCAGTGGAACGTGTTCTGGTACGGTGT
>JAPHSC010000321.1 GCA_026193125.1 Gammaproteobacteria bacterium | reverse complement strand
GTGGTATACGGATTTTTCGCCGCACTGGTAGTCGCTCCCTGGTTGCGCGGAGTGGGTGAATCCGCGGGTCTCGCGGTGGCGTCTGACAGCGCCCTGGCGGCAGGGCTGGTTATGGGTGTGATGATCATTCCGTTTATTTCCTCCTTGTCGGACGACGTAATCAACTCGGTGCCTCAATCCCTGCGTGACGGTTCGCTGGCGCTGGGCGCCACCCGTTCTGAAACAGTGCGCAGGGTGGTGCTGCCGGCGGCTCTTCCGGGCATCGTTGGCAGTGTGCTGCTGGCAATATCCAGGGCTATCGGCGAGACCATGATCGTGGTGATGGCTGCCGGTCTTGCTGCAAACCTGACTGCCAATCCCCTGCAGTCGGTCACCACGGTGACGGTCCAGATAGTGACTCTGCTGACCGGCGACCAGGAATTTGACAGTTCCAAGACCCTGGCTGCTTTTGCCCTGGGACTGGTGCTGTTTGTTGGCACCCTGGGCTTGAATGTGATTGCACTGTATGTGGTGCGGAAATATCGGGAACAATATGACTAGCCTGAATGAGCAGCTTCAAAAGCAGCAGGCAGTGTCCGGACCTGCGGCGCTGGTCCGTAAGGGGCTGAAGCGGCGCTACCGGGCCGAGCGGCGTTTCCGGCTGTTTGGCATGCTGGCCGTAGCCCTTGGACTGCTGTTTGTCGTGATTCTTTTTTCCAGCATTGCCAGCAATGGCTATACGGCATTTCGCCAGGCCTATGTGCGCCTGGACATCAATCTTGACCAGGCGAAACTGGATCCCGATAACACGCGCGACCCGGAGGTGCTCGGCAAGGCCAGCTATCGCTCGCTGGTAAGAGACTCCTTGTACGCAATGTTTCCCGAAGTCACTTCGCGCTCGGACAAGCGCGACCTGGCAAATGTCCTCAGTAATGGCGCCGATTACATGGTGCGTCGGGCGGTGATGGAAGAGCCCGGTTTGGTAGGCACGCGGCAGAGCTTTTGGGTACCGGTGGACGATGAAGTAGACATGCTGATCAAGGGCTATATCGACCGCAATGTGGCTGAGTCTGAGCGTCGCGTGTCCGACAAGGTGATTGGCTGGGTGGACCAGCTACAGCGTGACGGTCACCTGGAGAGCCGCTTCAACACCCTGTTTTTCACCAACGGCGATTCGCGCGACGCGGAATTGGCAGGCGTGCGTGGCGCCCTGATGGGTTCCATGTATACCTTGATCGTGACGCTGTTATTGTCCTTCCCGGTCGGTGTGGCCACGGCCGTGTACCTGGAAGAGATCGCGCCCAGGAACCGCATAACCGATTTCATCGAGGTCAATATCAACAACCTTGCCGCGGTGCCGTCTATCGTCTTTGGCTTGCTGGGTCTTGCGGTGTTTATTAATTTCTTTGGTATGCCGCGTTCGGCACCGGTTGTGGGCGGCCTGGTGCTGACCCTGATGACCCTGCCGACTATAATCATCGCCAGTCGCGCCGCGTTGAAGGCGGTGCCTCCCTCTATTCGCCAGGCGGCCCTGGCGGTGGGCGCATCGCCGATTCAAACCATCACTCACCATGTCGTGCCGCTGGCCTTGCCCGGTATGCTTACCGGTACCATCATCGGTATGGCCCAGGCGCTGGGCGAGACGGCGCCGCTGCTGATGATCGGTATGATTGCGTTTATTGTGGACGTGCCCCAGGGTGTGACCGATCCTTCCACCGTGCTACCGGTGCAGATTTTTCTGTGGGCGGATGCGCCAGAGCGGGCATTTGTGGAGAAAACCTCGGGCGCGATACTGGTTTTGCTGGGATTTCTGACGCTGATGAATCTCGTGGCAGTGGTGCTGCGCAAGCGTCTGGAGACGCGCTGGTAGCGCAGGCTGCGGGCAACGAACAGATCTGGTGTGTGACGAAAGACACAGTGCAACGGGCGGGTAAATTTCACGTGGATGCAATACAGGAAAAAGCGGCGACCGGGAAAACTCGCGGTACCGTAGGTGATATCAAGGCCGTGGATCCGGTGATGAGAGCAACCGGTGTGGACGTCTTTTATGGCGACAAGCAGGCTATTCGAAATATCAGCCTCGAGATAGGCAGGAATGAAGTGGTCGCTATGATCGGTCCGTCCGGTTGTGGCAAGTCAACCTTCATACGTTGCTTCAATCGCATGAATGACACCATCGAAAATTGCCGTGTGCAGGGCGATATTTGGCTGGATGATGAGGACATCTACGACAAGGACATGGACGTGGTCCTGCTGAGAGCCCGGGTTGGCATGGTATTCCAGAAGCCAAACCCGTTTCCCAAGTCTATTTATGAGAACGTGGCTTATGGTCCGCGTATACACGGCCTGGCAGGCAATCGCACGGACCTGGACGCGATCGTGGAAAGCAGCCTGGCGAAAGCCGGTCTGTGGGAAGAGGTGCGTGATCGCCTGGAGCAGCCGGGCACCGGCCTCTCGGGTGGACAGCAACAGCGCCTGTGCATTGCCCGGGCCATTGCGGTGAGCCCGGAAGTCATCCTCATGGACGAACCCTGCTCGGCCCTGGATCCCATCGCTACAGCCAGGATCGAGGACCTGATTGATGAGCTACGCAAGAACTATGCGATCGCCATCGTGACCCACAGCATGCAGCAGGCTGCACGGGTGTCCCAGCGTACCGCTTATTTCCACATGGGCGAGCTGGTAGAGGTTGGGGCGACCGACCAAGTGTTTACCAACCCGCGTACCAAGCTGACCGAGGATTACATTACCGGTCGCTTTGGCTAGGCGCTGCGCACCCGCCCAGGCAAACTGCTTCAGCCTCCTAGCCCGCCCAGGGGTAGAAGCTGGCTGTATAGCCGGCCGGGAATACGGCCTGTTCCGCGGGTAGTTCCACGAAACCATGCGTGCCGGCCAAGCTGCAGAAATCACCCGACGTATTGGTTTGCCTGGGCTTGCCCAGCAACTGACCGGATGGCCCTGAGGCCAGGGTCACCGGCAGGAAAACCGCGAGGGTGCCGGGGCAGCTTGCCGACTCGGTCAGCTGGACCTTGCGCGGCGTATGCGCTGCGCTGCCCAGGCTTGCAGCCAGCGCCGGCAGAACAAAACGGTGCAGGCAGATCAGGGTGGAGACGGGGTTGCCTGGCAGGGCAAAAACCATCTGATCGGTGCCACGTGTGCCAAACCACATGGGTTTCCCGGGTCGCTGGGCCACCCGGTGCACGTGTTTTTCCACACCAAGCTCCTCCAGGATGCCGGGCACGAAATCGAATTTCCCCTTGGACACACCGCCACTGAGTATCAGCACCTGGCTTTGCTCCAGCGCTGCGCTCAGGTGTTTGCGCAATGCGTCCGGCGCGTCCATCAGGTGCAGGCTGTTGTTGTGGTGGTGGCCGGCGGCTGCCAGGGCAGCCAGAATGGCATGAGAATTTGACTGTCGAATCTGGTGCGGCAACACAGGCTGGTCAATCCCGACCACTTCATCGCCGGTGGAGATGACAGTAATATGCGGGCTGCACGCCACCTGCACTCGAGCCTTGCCATTGGCCGCCAGGATGGCAATTTCCGGTACCCCGATCCGCGTCCCGGGTTCCAGCAGTGCACTGCCCTGGTGGTAGTCGCTGCCCTGGCGGTGAATAAACTGTCCCGGATCAGGGCGGTAACCTTCCTCCAGTATCGCGGCACCGTCCTCGACCCGTATGCGTTCAACCGCGATCACCGTGTCACAGCCGGCGGGCAGCACTGCGCCCGTCATCACTTCGATACAACCGTCAGTGGCCCCCAACGACGAAGGTGTTGCCCCTGCGGCCTGGGTGCCCTGGATAGGGAATCGCCGCTTGCCTGCGGCAAAAGCCGAGTGAGCGATGGCGATGCCGTCCATGGTGACCCGGGCAAACGGGGGTTGATCCCTTTCGGCCAGGACTTGCTCGGCCAGCACGCTCCCCAGGGCCTGGTCCAGGGGTACGCCATGTGGGGGGAAATGCAGCAGCCTGGAAGCAATGATCGATTCTGCCTCGGTCACGCTCAATAATTTTTCATTCATGAAAATCTCGGTTCCGTAGCAATAAAATTTACCGGCGGATGCATTGATGGACTTCCGGGTTCTTCCGGGATCTGGCTGATGGATTCATAACAGGGTAGACCAGCGATACAACAAGCGCAGCGAAACATAAAATACCAGCACTCCGGTAAGCCGCCTCAGGGTCCTGGCCCCCAGGACCTTGATCCCCAGGTGGCTGCCGACTTGTCCGCCCAGGAATACCGCGGCGAACAGCCAGTAATAGGGCTGCAGGTCGGGACTCTCGGGCATTCCGTACAGTTTGCTCACCTGTCCGGTCAGCCCGGCGATCGAATTGAGCAGGATAAACACGCTGCAGCTTCCGGATATCACCTTTGCAGGCGCCCAGCGCAGACCGTGCAGCAGGGGCGCGAGGAAAACGCCGCCGCCAATACCCACGATACCTGCCAGTAGTCCGAGTACGGCGCCCATGGGCAAGCCCAGCAGCCACAGGCGACCGGGTGCGGGATCGTGGGGCAGATGGGGCTCAGGGGGCCCACGCAGGGTCATACGCAGGCCGCTCAGCAAGAGGGAAAACCCCAGTAGGCCAAAAAACAGGGTCTGGGAAACGTGGAATTGCCCGCCGAGCCAGGCCATGGGCATGGAGGTGACGGCGAAAGGCAGGATGAGACGCCAGCGTACAAGTTGCGCTCGCAGGAAGCGGAAGCTGCCACCGGTCACCACGATAAGGTTACAGGTCAGGGCGAGAACGGGAAGCAACCGGTAATCCACCTCGGCCAGGGCGAGCAAGGCGTTATAGGTTGAGCCGCCACCGAAGCCGACCGTGGCGTAGGCGAAGGCGGTCAGGGCAAACGCCAGAACCAGTCCTGTCACCGGTGCTGGTTTCCATCCGTGGACAGGTGGTCGTGAGCATGCGGGTGGGCATGTTCGGCGCAACGCTCGCAGTTCACCCAGCCGGAATCACCGTCGACGTAGTGTTCCTTTTTCCAGATAGGCACACGCACCTTTACCTGGTCGATGATGAAGCGGCAGGCTTCAAAGGCTTCACCTCGATGGGGTGAGCTGGCGCCCACCCATACCGCCATATCTCCTATTCCGAGACTGCCCACCCGGTGCAGGCACAGGGCGGCAGTGAGACCGAAGCGCTCAATCGCTTCGACCACGATACGCAGACCTTCCTTTTCCGCCATGGCGGCATAAGCTTCGTACTCCAGCCGGCGCACGGTGCGGCCTTCGTTTTCGTTACGTACCCAGCCCTCAAAAGAGACAAATCCACCGGCGGCCGGATCGCGCAAGGCGTGCTTGAGTTTCTCGGCGTCCAGGGTCACGTCGGTCAGAGCGAAATACTTCATCCGCCGGCAACCGGCGGGATAAATACCACCCGGTCTCCATCGTTCAGGATATGTTCCCAGTTGACGAATTCTTCGTTGACGACGGCCCTGAGTTGCCCCGGTGACAGGCTGAATGCGTGCTCCGCGCGCAGCTGCTCATACAACTGGGCCGGCGTGAGGGCCTCGCAGTGCAGTTGCTGCTCACTCATGCCCGCCTGTTCCCGTAGCAGGGCGAAGTACTGGATGTGTAGTGTTTTCATCATGCGCGGGCCATCCGGGTTACTTGCCCAGGTAGTCTTTGATCCAGCCTGTCAGCGGCTCCCTGGGCTCTCATCTTTGTGCCTGTGGCACTTTCAGCAAACTATGGGGTGAACCCTCCAGGAGTTCCTCCGGGCAGCTTACGCCGCAACCCAGTCCCTCCAGCAAGCGCCTGTGGCTCTTGGGTTCCCAAATTCCGCACAAGTCGCCAGCCTTGTCGTTCTCCATGTCGCCACTCGCTTCCCTTTTAAACGCCGTCACATAGCGAAACGGATTACGGTGTTCAAGGATGAACTGCATGCACTCGGCCTGTATCTCGGTATGACGGGCGTTCATTACCATCCATGCCCTGTCTGGATATTCCAGCTGGGCCGAGAGTATGGCGCCCATGAGACCCTTATCCGGAAAACGCCTGCCGATGGTGGGGTAGTCGGGGCTGGGCGCGTCAGGCGCATAGACGAAGGTCTCGACGCAAACGCCGCTCAGCAGCGCGGCGGCGCGCTTGGCGGTGTCGTCATGGCCTCGTTCCCCTTCCAGCAGCAGCCCATAAACCGGTACTTTGCTGGCGCGCTGTTCCAGCCAGTTGGAGACGTTGCGGGCAGCCCGTTTCAGACTCGCTGTCTTCTTCAGGTCATGCAGGACGGTGATGGCGCCGGCCATCGTATTGTCGATATCGGCACTGAGCAGGACCTTGGCCAGGTTGCCGCCGGAGGGTCCGGACACGATGACTACATCGGCATCCAGCAGGCGCAGAGGCCGGCGCAGGCGGTGATGATCCAGCGGTATATGCACAGTATGAAAGGGTTCTTCATGGCGCTGGCTCAACTGGGTCCGGTTGCTGTGCAAACGAACCATAGCCACGCGGTAGTCCTCGGCCAGTTGCTCTGCGATGGCGTCGGCAGCCCGTTCGGTGTCGGCAAGGTCATCGCCTTCGATACAAAACTCAAAGGGATTAAAGCAATAACGCAATGTAGAGGAGATATATTCCATTATGCCGACCGTCAGTTACCAGGACTCGCAGCCTGGAAATCGCTCTTGCCGCCGGTCTTGGTGACAAGTCTGGTGCTCCTGATCACGATATCGTGCGACAGGGCCTTGCACATATCATAGATGGTCAGGGCCGCCACGCTAGCGCCGGTGAGCGCCTCCATTTCCACCCCGGTCTTGTGATGTACCTTGACCCGGCAGCGGATCACGGCTTCGAACTGCTCATTCAGCTCGATCTCGATCTTGCAGCTTTCGATACCCAGCGGGTGACAGAAGGGGATCAAGTCATGGGTGCGCTTGGCCGCCATGGTCCCGGCAATGATCGCTGTCTGGAACACGGGACCCTTGGCGCTGTGCAGATCACCGTTGCGGCTAAGTTGCCGGATCACCTCCGGCAGCACCACCACTGCTTCGGCAACAGCGGTGCGCAGGCTTGGATTCTTGTCACTGACGTCCACCATTGTTGGGCGATTTTCGGCATCGATATGAGTGAGCATTCAACCTCCGATGTGATACATCTCAACCCGGTCATGGTCCAGGACTGCGGCATTGCCGGTGGAACGCTGGCTGCTATAGCGATCACTGCGATGCAGCCACACCTTACCAATCAATTCCAGTAATTGCTCGTCGCTGGCGCCTGCCCTGAGCGCGCCTTTCAGGTCAGTGCCCCGGTTGGCAAACAGGCAGGTAAACATTTCGCCGTCGGCGGAGAGCCTGGCGCGATTGCAATTTCCGCAAAACGGTTCCGTCACCGAGGTGATAAAACCTATCTCACCCGCGCCATCGGCGTAGGTGTAACGCTTGGCGACTTCCCCGTGATAATTATGTTCCAGTGGCACCAGCGGCCAGCGTGCGTGAATCAGGTCGCGTAATTCGCGGGCCGGTACCACCTTGGCCAGGTTCCAGTGATTCAATGTTCCTACGTCCATGAATTCGATGAAGCGAACGATGTGTCCGCTGCCACGAAAATGCTCCAGCAGGTCGAGCAAGGTGTGGTCATTGATGCCACGCTGAACCACCGTGTTGATCTTGATCCCCAGGCCATGGCTGGCAGCCACTTCGATGCCCTCAAGCACTTGGGCGAGACTGCCACGGCCACCGCTCATGTGACTGAAGACCTCCTCGTCCATGCTGTCCAGGCTCACGGTCACACGATGCAGTCCGGCCGCGGCCAGGTCGCCCGCCATGCGTGACAACAACGCGCCGTTGGTCGTCAATGCCAGGTCATCAATACCTTCCAGCTTGATCAGGCGCGCTATCAGGTCCGGTAGGTCCGGGCGCAGCAGGGGTTCACCACCGGTAATGCGTAACTTGCTCACGCCCAGCTGGATGAAGATTCTGCTCAGGCGTTCGATTTCGTCAAAGCTCAGCCATTGCTGCCGGGTCAGGAACTGGTAGCCCTCCGGGAACTGGTCCTCGGGCATACAGTAGGGGCAGCGAAAGTTGCACCGGTCCAGTACTGAGATACGCAGGTCTCTTGCCGGCCGGCCCAGTTTGTCGACGATCTTGCCTGCATCAGTAGTTGTCATAGTCGTTGCGTACTCTGGGGTCGTCTGCCGGACCCCTTTAGGGAAACGCGAATCAACTCCGACTCGCGCTCAAAGTATACTCAATCATAGCTCGAGAGAGCTTCTTAATTCGTCCACAAACTCGACTTTTGCGTCTTGCACAAGTCCGGTTTCTGTGTCGTCAGCTGGCGCAGCAGGGCGCGCAATGCGTACTATTTCTGACGCTGCACAGCGTTCACCATACGCTTCCAACCGGCACTCGAATTCAACCATCTCGCTCACAATCTCTTGGCCCAGAATATATCAGAGGCTGCCTAAGCTGTAGTACTGGTCGCCTGGCGCAGTAGTTCATTTATTCCGACCTTGGCCAGGGTCTTTTCATCCACCCGTTTGACGATCACTGCACAATCCAGGCTGTAGCGGCCATTGGCGGCGGGCAACGAGCCAGGCACCACCACCGCACCAGCTGGCACCCGTCCGTAGCTCACCCGGTCATTCTCGCGGTCATAAATTCGAGTACTCTGGCCCAGGAATACACCCATGGAAATGACTGCTCCACGCTCTACGATTACGCCTTCCACTACTTCCGATCGCGCACCGATAAAGCAGTTGTCCTCGATGATAGTCGGGCTGGCCTGCAGGGGTTCGAGTACTCCGCCTATACCGGCGCCACCCGAAATGTGGACATTGCTGCCGATCTGCGCGCAGGAACCCACCGTCGCCCAGGTGTCTATCATGGTGCCCGAACCCACGTGGGCGCCGATGTTCACATAGCAGGGCATAAGCACAACATCGGGTGCCACGTAGGCGCCACGGCGGACCAGTGCGTGGGGCACCACCCGCACCTGGTCGCGCTGGAAGTCCTGGTCGGTATAGTTGGTGTATTTTAAATCGACCTTGTCGTAGAAGCGGGTGAAACCTGCGTTTATGTTGCGGTTTTCACGCGTACGAAAAGACAGCAGCACCGCTTTTTTTAGCCATTCGTTCACTACCCAGCCGCCGGCGCCGGGTTGTGCTACCCGGGCAGCGCCGCTATCCAGCATGTCCAGGGCTGCTTCGATGGCCTGGGCAACGGCGGGCGGCGTGTTCCGCGGGGAGAAGGTGTCGCGTTGTTCCCAAGCCTGGTTAATCTGGTCTTGCAAAATGGTCATGCTTGAAGGGTTCCTTGGGCAAGTGGATTTGGCAACAGGTGGTGAGGTTACTGGCGCGCATCGGGTGGGTCGTCAAGTTCGTCGAGCAAGGCCTGTTTTAATTTTTCACGAAGGTCCAGGGTTAGCGGGCGTTGTTTGCGGTCACACAGGAAGAAAACGTCCTCCGCGCGCTCGCCCACCGTGCTGATCTTGGCGTTAATGAGGCGTATACCCAGGGATAACATCACTCGGCCTACCCGCGAGGCGAGACCCGGACGATCGCCGGTGACCAGTTCCATGACCGTGCGTGCGTGCGCCTTGTCGTCACTAAACTCCACCCTGGTCGGCGTGCTGAACATGCGCACCTGCCTGGGTACCCTGCGAGTAACCCGGGGAGCGTCTATATCGAAGCGCTGTATGGCATTGTGCATACCTTCGCGAATTTCCTCCAGACGCAGTTCTTTCTCACCGACGGTAGCGGACTGCTCCAGCACTACGTAGCTGCTAAGGGTATAGCCGCTGCCGGCCGGCGCCAGCCGTGCGTCATGAATACTCAGCCCCAGTTCATCCAGGGCGCCGGTGACCGGCGCAAACGTAATCACCTGGCTGGGTGCATAGACCACCACCGAAATACCGCCTCGCTGGGGCATATCACGCACGGCCACCCGTATCTTGTCCTGTCTGTCCTGTTGTTCCGCTAGCAGCTGAGTGTGCCAGCTGATCTCTTCCGGTGAATGGGTAAGAAAATATTCATCATTAAAACCTTCCCACACTCGATCCTGATCTGCCTGGCTGGTAGTTGAATCGGCGAGCAAAGCCCGCGCCTGCTGTTTGTGGTCGGTAATCAACTCGTCCCGATCTATGGGATTCTCCAGGCCCCTGCGCAGCACCACCTTGGTACGCTTGTACAGTTCTTCGAAAAGGTTGGCCTTCCAGGAGTTCCACAATTTCGGATTGGTGCCGCGCACGTCCGCCACGGTCAGCAGGTACAGATAATCCAGGTGAACCTGGTCGCCGATGGTCAGCGCAAATTCGTGGATCACCGTGGGGTCACTGATGTCTTTCTTCTGGGCTGTGGTGGAAAGCAACAGGTGATGACTGACCAGCCAGGCCACCAGGCGTGCCTCGTAGCGGCTGAGTCCCTGTTCCAGGCAGAAAGCCTCGGCAATCGCAGCTCCCAGCTCGGAGTGGTTACCGCCCCGGCCCTTGCCGATATCATGAAAAAGGCCGGCAAGGTAGGCCAGTTCGGGTTTGGGCAGGGTTTGCATGATCGCGCTGCATGCGGGGAACTCATGGTCAAACCGTTGCAACGCGAAGCGACGCAGGTTGCTGACCACGAACATCGTGTGTTCGTCCACTGTGTAGGCATGAAACAGGTCGTACTGCATGCGTCCAACCACCCGCTCAAAAGCGGGAATATAACGGCCGATGACGCCATACAAATTCATGCGTCTCAGTTCATGGGTGACTCCCAGGGGGGAGCGCAGGATATCCATGAACATGCGGTGATTACGCGGGCTTTGGCGAAATTCTTCATCCACCGAACTCAAGGCATCACGCACTTCGCGTATGGTGTTCGCGCTTACACCCTTGAGTTCCGGGTGCTGTTGGAGCAAAGAGAACATTTCCAGCAGCGCTGATGGGTTCTCCAGAAACACGTCTTCATAACGAATCTCGAGATAGCCATTGCGTACCTGGAAGCTGGCGTTGATCGGGGTGGGCGGCGCCTCCGGATCAAGCAGGATTGCTTCCTCGAACAGTTGCAGCAACATTTCGTTCAGCCGCGACAGTTCCTTTACCGTGCGGTAATAGCGTTGCATGAACTGCTCCACCGCGAGACTGTTTGAGGCATCCTCGTAGTCCAGTAGCTCGGCTATTCGAGTCTGCTGATCGAACAGTAGCCGGTCCTCCCGCCGCTTGGTAAATATGTGCAAGGCAAAACGCACCGTCCAAAGGAAGGACTGACCGGCGCGCAGACGACGCAATTCCTTGCGCGTGAGGAATCCCTGGGAGACCAGCTCGTCCAGGGTCTCGGCACCGAAATGTCGCTTTGCCACCCAACCGATAATCTGGATATCCCGCAGACCGCCAGGGCCGCCCTTTACATTAGGTTCCAGGTTGTAGGCGGTGTCGTAATAGCGGTGATGGCGCTGTAGTTGTTCCTTGCGCTTGGCGGCGAAAAAGTCACGCGAGGGCCAGATTCTGTCGGGTCCGGTGCGGTCCAGCATCTGCTGAAACGCATCAAGTGAGCCGGTCAGCAGCCGCGACTCCATCAAGGTGGTGGCCACGGTGACATCGGCAGCGGCTTCCTGTTCGCATTGGGCAATGCTGCGCACGCTTTGTCCGACTTCCAGTCCGATGTCCCAAAGAAAGGTGAAGAAAGCTTCCAACTGCCTGGTCCAGGGGGCGGCGCCGGTGTCCGGTGTCAGGACCATAACGTCGATATCCGAGGCCGGGTGCAGTTCACCGCGCCCATAGCCTCCAACTGCAACCAGGGATAATTCGGGAGGCCGGCCCAGGTGGTGACTCCAGGCCCTCAGCAGGACCTCGTCGACCATCCTTGCGCGTCCGGCCACCAGTAGTTCCACCGGGGTGCGCTCCAGAAATGCCGATTCGAGGTGGCTGGATACCTTTTCCAGACAGCCCTTGAAGCAGGCAGTGGCCGGTTCGCCGGCAGCCAGGCTTTGGTCAAGCCCGCCCAGCAAGGCATGCAGTTTGCCTTCAGGATCTATGTTTTTTTTGCGCGCCTTGGAGCCCACTCACATCTCGCCACTGGCGCCGAGGGTAAGCACTTCATAACCTTCCGCCGTAACGAGAATGGTGTGTTCCCACTGCGCCGACAGGGAATGGTCCTTGGTCACCACGGTCCACCCGTCTGGCAGCAGTTTCACGTCCCTGCGCCCGGCATTGATCATGGGCTCCACGGTGAAAGTCATGCCTTCCTGGAGCAACATGCCATGCCCGGGCTTGCCATAGTGCAGGACCTGGGGGTCCTCGTGGAATACTCGGCCGATGCCATGGCCACAATACTCACGCACTATGGAGAAGTGGCGGGCTTCTGCGTAGCTTTGCACCGCGTGGCCGATATCCCCCAGGCGTGCCCCGGCCCGAATTTGCCTGATCCCCTCGCACATGGCTTCGTGGGTGACCCGGATCAGGCGCTCCGCCTGCACCGGAACCTTGCCCACGGTGAACATGCGACTGGTGTCACCGTGAAAGCCGTCCTTGATTACGGTGATATCGATATTGATGCAATCACCGTTTTTCAGGCGCTTGTCCCCGGGGATGCCGTGGCAAACCACGTGGTTGACCGAGGTGCAAATGCTTTTTGGAAAGCCCTTGTAATTGAGCGGAGCAGGGATGCACTCCAGCGTGTCGACCATAAAATTGTGGCAAATCACGTCAAGTTCACGGGTAGTCACACCTGGCTGCACGTGCTCGCCTATCATATCCAGGACCTGGGCCGCCAGGCGTCCGGCAATGCGCATCTTGTCCTGTTCTTCGTGAGTTTTTATCGTGACATTCATAAGTTCTGGACTGGCTTGAAACATTTACCCTCTGATAAGTCAGATTATTCCGGTCTGGGACCCGCGACATTTGGCGAGCAAGTATTTGTTGGAAATGGCCGGACATGGTATAAAGCCCGCGCTTTTTTAGCAATTTAATCCACACACGCATCGACACAGACGGTTGGGTGCCCGGTATTTCCTGATTAATAGAAGGAAATCAATGGGTTACCGTTTGGGATGCGTGGAGGCCTAACCCCATAGAGGAATTATGATGCCTAACGTATCCATGCGTGAAATGCTGGAGGCCGGTGTACATTTCGGTCACCAGACCCGTTACTGGAATCCCAAGATGGGTCCCTTCATCTTCGGTGAACGTAACAAGATCCACATTATCAATCTCGAGCAGTCGCTGCCAATGTTCCTGGAAGCCCAGGCTTTTGTGCAGAAAGTCGTCTCTGATGGCGGCAAAGTGCTGTTCGTGGGAACCAAGCGCTCCGCCCGTGAGTCGATCAAGGACGAAGCCGAGCGTTGCAGTATGCCTTATGTCAGCCAGCGCTGGCTGGGCGGAATGCTGACCAACTTCAAGACCATCCGCCAGTCAATCAAGCGTTTGTTTGACCTGGAGGCGATGGAAGAGGCCGGCACATTCGAGCAGATGACCAAGAAGGAAGTGCTGGGCTTGCGCAGGGAGCACGCCAAGCTGGATCGCAGCCTGGGCGGTATCAAGCACATGACTTCGCTGCCTGACGTGCTGTTTGTCGTGGATATCGGCCACGAGAACATTGCCCTGCAGGAAGCCGCCAAGCTGGGTATTCCGGTGGTTGGCGTGGTCGATACCAACTGCAACCCCGAGAACATTGATTATCCGATCCCTGGCAACGACGACGCCATGCGCGCGATTCGCCTGTATGCCTCCTGTATGGCCGAGGCGGTGATCCAGGGTAAGGCTACCGCTCCTGAAGCCCCCGTTGGTGAAGACGACTTCGTTGAAGTAGACGAGGAAGGCAAGGCCAAGAAGGCCCCGTCCAGGAAGCCTGCCGCCAAGAAGGCTCCGGCCAAGAAGGCGGCAAGCAAGAAAGCGCCAGTCAAGAAAGCTGCCGCAAAGAAAACTGAGGATGCCCCTGCTGCCGAGGCCAAGGCTGAGAAGGCTCCCGAGGCCAAGGCTGAG
>JAPHSC010000417.1 GCA_026193125.1 Gammaproteobacteria bacterium | reverse complement strand
GCCCGGGCCCGAGGATGACAAGGACAGCCAGGTGTGGCTGCCCATTGATGCGAAGTTCCCCCAGGAGGACTACCTGCGCCTGGTGGAGGCCTCCGAGGCCGGTGATGCGGTGGCGGTGGCCCAGGCCGTGGCCGCCCTGGTGCGCTCGGTGCAAAACTCCGCCAAGGACATCAGCAGCAAGTATTTGAATCCGCCCAAGACCACCGACTTCGCCATCCTGTTCCTGCCCACCGAGGGTCTGTACGCCGAGGCCCTGCGTCAGCCGGGTCTGATGGAGAAGCTGCAGAACGATTACCGCATCGTGGTGGCCGGGCCCACCACCCTGGCCGCCATCCTCAATTCCCTGCGTATGGGCTTCAAGACCCTGGCCATCGCCCAGCGCTCATCCGAGGTGTGGAAAGTGCTCTCGGCAGTGAAGAGCGAGTTCGGCAAGTTCGGCGATGTGCTGGACCGGGTGGGCAAACAACTGGATACCGCCCGCAAGAGCATCGACCAGACCGGGGCACGTACCCGCGCTATCGAACGCAAGCTTCGCTCCGTGGAGGCGCTGCCCGTGCCCGGGGTGGAGGAGATGCTGACTCTTCCGCCCGGAGTGGACGAGGACGAGTTTGAGGAAGACGACGACGATTAGGGCGGAGATGGCGGGTAGGGTGCGTTTCACGCACCGATTGGGATGGTGCACAGAGTGCACCCTACGGGTCATTATTCGACGATATCTCGTGAAATGTTGATGGCCCCACCCAAGTTGCTTCAGCCACTGTTGGTGGATGAAAGTGAGGGCAATCCTGCGAATGTTGCGAAAAGACGGTTGGACCGAGATCGCCCGACGTGGAAGTCATCGTCAGCTAAAGCACCAAATCAAGCCGGGGCGCGTGACTGTTCCAGGCAAGCCGTCAGATAACTTGGCACCCGGCACTCTCAACAGTATCCTAAAGCAGGCTGGCCTCAAAAATGAGTAGATACCTATGAGATACGCGATCGTAATTGAAGATGCTGGTTCGAACTATTCGGCATATGTTCCGGATCTGCCTGGGTGCGTGGCTACTGGGGCAACGGTAGAGGAAACGGAAAGTTCCATCAGGGAAGCCATCGAATTCCACTTAGCTGGACTTCGTTCTGACGACCTCCCAATACCCCGGGCATCAAGTCGGGTCGACTATGTTGAAGTTGCTGCCTGAGATGGCGAGCCAACGGGAAAAATAAACCTGACACCTTTTTCGCTATAATATTTACGCTTACTCGGGAACTGTCACCGAATAGACTTGCCAGGAGACAGCGACCGGAGTCACGATCTACGCAAGCCGAAAACCAATGTCGGCAATAACCTCCATTCGGATACTTACCGCTATGCACAACATGAGATGTCTATCGGCCCGGCGAGGGCTGACCTCCTTGTTACTCATTGCCGTCACGCTGCTCGGGCTGCAGGCATGTGAATCGGAGAAGCATAAAGAGGGTGAGGTGAAACTGGTAGCCGAAAGGGACGACGCGATTGAGATCGTCACGGAAAACATGAATTTCAAGATGGTCAAGGAAATCCCGTCCGGCTGGCATACGTTCCGTTACATCAATCAGTCTGATCAAACCCATTTCTTCCTGCTGGATAAATATCCGGAAGGAAAAACCCTGAAAGATGCCAAGAAGGAAGTGTTTCCGGTCTTCCAGGAAGGCATGGATTTTATATCGAACGGGGCGCCTGAAGAGGGTGTCGCTGTATTCGCCAATCTTCCGCCGTGGTTCTCCGAGGTGGTTTTCTCGGGTGGCTCGGGTCTGATTTCACCGTGGATGACCACTGAAACAACCCTCAAGCTCGACCCGGGTTATTACATCGTTGAGTGCTATGTGAAGATGCCGAACGGCACTTTTCATTCGGTCGTGGGTATGGCGAAGGCGCTGGTTGTAACCAGCGAGGTGGCCCCCGAGCGGGTGTTGACACAAGACGTGCAGATTGCCATTTCGAGCGCCGTGGGCATCGTGTTTAGCGACAATATACGTAAAGGTAAGCAGACGTTTTCGGTCTTCTTCAAAGACCAGAAGGTGCACGAGAATTTCGTCGGCCATGATATCAACCTGGTCAAGTACGAAGCTGGCGCTGATCTCAAGGTGCTTGAGCATTGGATGAACTGGGCGAATCCGGAGGGCTTGATTTCACCCGCACCGGAGGGCTTTACCTTCCTGGGTGGTGTGAATGACATGCCCGCCGGAAATACCGGCTATTTCAGCGCCGACCTTGAGCCGGGGAACTATGCCTTTGTGTCTGAGGTGCCCAACAGCATGAGCAAGAACATGCTGAAGACCTTCGTGGTGAAGGACGAGTAGGGAGGCGGTCGATCAGACTGTCGCAGGCTAAGTTTCACGTATCATTTTGGCGGTGTACGGAGCACTCTGCTTTTTACTCAAGCCCAAACGGTATGCGCTTCAAGGCGACCTGGCCGTTGCTCATCACCAGCAGCACGTCCTGCAGGGCGGTGATGTCCTCCAGCGGATTGGCCGGCACCAGGATCATGTCGGCCTCGAAACCTTCCTTGATACGCCCGGTCTTGTCCTGCAGCTGCAGCAGCTCGGCGGAAGACGTGGTGGCGGATTGCAGGGCCTCGAAGTTAGTCATTCCCATGCGCACGAATTGCTCGGCTTCCACCGAGATACGATTGACGGATTCGGGTTCGTAATAATTGTCAGCGCCGGTGGCGATCTTCAGTCCCGCGGCGTGAGCCTTGCGAAATGCCTTCTCCAGCTGGGGCACCATGTGACGGCCACGCAGACGCAGGGCGGCTTCATATTTTTGCTCGTTCATCTCGTCCATGGTGACGTAGGTGGGGACGAACCAGGTACCGCGCTCCTTCATCAGGGCGATGGTGTCATCGGAGATATAGGTGCCATGCTCGATGCTGCGAGCGCCGGCCAGCACCGCGGCGCGTGCCCCTTCATCGCCATGTGCATGCACCATCACCGGTATGTTGCGCTTGGCGGCTTCTTCGACCACTACGCGTAACTGATGCTCGGTATAGACCTGCTCGCGCGGATCGGTATCGGCGCGCCCGGCACGCTCGGTGCCGCGGGTCTTGATCACGTCCACGCCACGGTCGATGTTGATGTTCACCAGCTGCCGCAGTTGCTCGTCGGTTTGTACTCCGTTGAACAGTGGCACCAGGCGCGGATCGGCCAGCACGGACTCGTCCAGGTTGGGCGTGACATACACGCCTGCCGCCACCATATCCGGACCGGGAATCTTGCCGGCCCGCGCCAGCTCGCGAATGGTCACGTCCTGGTAGGCAGGCACCGAGGCGCTGCGTACCGTGGTGACGCCGGACTCCAGCGCGCGCCGGGCCTGGTCCAGGTTGTCCAGGTGGGTATGCACATCGAACAGACCGGGCAGCAGGTAATAACCCTGGCAATCAATGAGCTCGTAACCGTCGGGAATGAGCGCATCGGCGCCGGCAATGCTCGTAATCTTGCCGTCATGCACGAGCACCGTAACGTCAGCATGAATCTGGTTCTCATAGCCGTTGAACAGCCTGGCATGGGTGAGGGCATAGTCTGCAGCCTGCGCGGTGGTGAGCAGGCAGGACCAAAGAAACAGGACGGCGAAGCGGGGCAGGGTTTGACGCATGGTTCAGCTCACGTTGTTGTATGACTGGCGTGCAGTGTCGCCCGGGGCGTGGTGGCGGTGCAAGGCGTTACGCTGTTGGCGGGGCCTGTCCGTGCGAAAAATAAACCTGACACCTTTGTCGGACGCCTTTTACTGGGCGGTCAGTTCCTGGAGGATCTCGTTCTGGCGATCGCTGATGAGCCTGGATATCTCTGGCTCGAATTCGCCGCCCCGTTGCAGCTCAAAGACGTATTTCTTGAGGTCGCCCTTGTCACGGATGCGCAGCAGGGTGGCGGGGATGTCCGCCTGTACCTCACCCAGGTCCAGGTGCAGCAAGCCCCGGCTGCCACGCTCTATTTTCTCCACCTGCTTGCTCAGCACTGCCACGCCGCCTATGGAGATATTCCAGATGGTGGCTTGCAGGTGAAAGTGGCTGTTCTTGAACACGGCAGTGTGGTTCTCGCGTAAATGCACCCTGACGAAGCGGCGCCGATCCGAGGGCACCCAGGCGTAGGCGAGCTGGCTCAGTTCGGCCACGTTGGTGCGCGTGTTCAGTTGACGTACCTGTGCGATCACCGGGTGGATCAGGTGGCTGCTGCGGATCAGGGTTTGTTTTTCGATGCCCATGACGCGGGTTTGCAGCTTGTGTGCGGTGACCTCTACCAGGTTATCCTCGATACGGTTAATGGCAGCCTTGAAGCTTACCGGTACGTCCTGGTAGAAATTCTGCAGCATCAGGTCATCAGTCACCTGATCCAGCAGGATGGCGGTGAGGGTCTCGATGATCTGCTCCTCGTCCGTCTCGACGTTGTATTCCGTCAGCCTGTCGTAAAATTTCAGCATGGTAGGTTCTGGAGGCTCTCCGCGGTCACCGGCGATAGTGTACGAATATCCGCCTAAAGGTTCAGCATGAATTTTGCAGCGCCGTTTTTTGGCAGACCCGCGATGACTTCGCCCATATCCAACCAAGCCCGGGAGTAAGTGGTGGCAGGCCGAGGAGGCGCAGCCACGGGGGCATGGCGCCAATTGGACGGAGGCCGCTTCCCGGCAGTCTCTCGGCGCTTCGGTATGGGAATTTTTGCCCAATTCGAGACTGATTTTTACGCCGTTTTGTGCGGTCATTCCGGGGGTTTGGGGTACAATCCGGCGATCACCCCCTTTTAACGATTACATCCAGGCGAGGCACATTGTGAGCACCTTCGATCAACAACTTGAAAAAGTCAGAACCGAACCCGGTTTCATCGCGGCGCTGGATCAAAGCGGCGGCAGCACACCCAAGGCGCTAGGTCTGTATGGCGTTACCCCGGATGCCTGGACAGACGAGGAGGGTATGTACACCGTGGTGCATGCCATGCGTACCCGCATCATGACCTCACCGGCGTTCACCGGTAAGCGCATCATGGGCGCCATCCTGTTCGAGAACACCATGGACCGCAAGGTCGAAGGCAAGCCCACTCCTCACTACCTGTGGGACGTGAAGCACGTGGTGCCCTTCCTGAAGGTGGACAAGGGTCTGGCCGACGAGAAGGACGGTGTGCAGCTGATGAAGCCCATGCCCGACCTGGACGCCCTGCTCAAGAAAGCCAAGGCGGCCGGTATTTTCGGCACCAAGATGCGCTCGGTGATCAAGCAGGCCAATGCCGCCGGTATTCGCGCCGTGGTGAGGCAGCAGTTTGAAATTGGTCGCCAGATTATCGCGGCCGGTCTCGTGCCCATCATTGAGCCCGAGGTGGATATCCACTGCCCGGACAAGGCCAAGGCCGAAGACATATTGCACGCCGAGGTCCTGGGTGAACTGAATGCCCTGCATCCCGACGAGCTGGTGATGCTGAAGCTGACCCTGCCGGAGAAGGATGGCCTGTATGCGGACTTCGTCGCACACATGCAGGTGGCCAAGGTCGTGGCCCTGTCTGGCGGCTACTCGCGTGAAGAGGCCAATGCCCGGCTGGCACGCCAGAAAGGCATGGTCGCCAGTTTCTCCCGCGCCCTGTCCGAGGGCCTGAAGAAGCAGCAGTCCGACGCTGAGTTCAACGCCATGCTGGATGCCTCCATCCAGAGCATCTTCGACGCCTCCAACACCTGATATCGGGCTGTAAGCGAAGACCGAAGAAGCAAGGCCTCCGGGAGCGATCCCGGGGGCCTTTTTAGTGGTGGGGACGCGTTGTGGGGACAGCCGGCAAGTGTTTATTCAGGCGCCTTTATCGACATTATTGCCGGGTTACCTCATTATCTGAG
>JAPHSC010000151.1 GCA_026193125.1 Gammaproteobacteria bacterium | reverse complement strand
GTTCAGATGGGTCTGATCTACGTGAATCCTGAGGGTCCCAACGGCAATCCCGACCCGCTCGCAGCAGCTCATGACATTCGTGAGACCTTCGGTCGTATGGCCATGAATGACGAAGAGACCGTTGCGCTAATCGCTGGCGGTCACACTTTCGGAAAAGCCCATGGCGCGGCCAAGCCGGCCGATTGCGTGGGTCCCGAGCCCGCAGCTGCCGGCATTGAAGAGCAAGGTCTCGGCTGGATGAACAAGTGTGGCAGTGGTAATGGCGTAGACACCATCACCAGTGGCCTGGAAGGTGCATGGTCGGTGAACCCGACAGCCTGGACCACACAGTATCTGGACAACCTGTTTGCCTTTAACTGGGTACAGACGAAGAGCCCCGCAGGTGCCATTCAGTGGATTCCGGATAATGAGGCTGCAGCAAACCTCGTGCCGGATGCTCACGATCCTTCGAAGCGGCATGCTCCTATCATGTTCACGACGGACCTTTCGCTCAAGTTCGATCCGAGCTACCAGAAAATCGCGAAGCGTTTCCAGGAGAATCCGAAAGAGTTCGAGTTGGCCTTCGCCAAGGCCTGGTTCAAGCTGACGCACCGCGACATGGGTCCCCGTGCCCGCTACCTGGGGACTGAAGTTCCTCAAGAGGCGCTGTCCTGGCAGGATCCCGTCCCCGCAGTCGATTTCAAGCTGATCGACGCCAAGGACATTGCGTCCCTGAAGTCCAAGGTTCTTGCATCGGGGCTGACCGTACCCGAACTTGTCAGGACCGCCTGGGCGTCAGCCGCAAGCTACCGCGGCACCGACATGCGTGGTGGAGCCAACGGGGCGCGCATCCGCCTTGCGCCACAGAAGGACTGGGCCGCCAACAATCCTGTTGAGCTGGCGAAGGTGCTGAAGCAACTCGAGGGCATTCAGAAGGAGTTCAACAGCGCGCAGACCGGCGGCAAGAAGGTTTCGCTCGCGGATCTGATTGTTCTGGGCGGCGCAGCAGCCATCGAGCAGGCGGCGAAGAACGCCGGCAACGAGGTGCAGGTACCCTTCGCACCGGGACGTACGGACGCATCGCAAGACCAGACCGATGTTAAGTCGTTTGCCGTGCTCGAACCGACCGCAGACGGCTTCCGCAACTACTTTGGCGACGGCAACCGTCGATCACCGGCAGACATGCTGGTTGATCGGGCAAACCTCCTGACCCTGACAGTTCCTGAAATGACTGTGTTGGTCGGTGGCATGCGTTCCCTGGATGCCAATGCCGGACAGTCTGAGCATGGTGTGTTCACCGACCGACCTGGCGCCCTGAGCAACGACTTCTTTGTAAATCTGCTCGACATGTCCACCAAGTGGTCAAAGGCGTCTACCTCGGAGGGCATCTACGAAGGACGTGATCGTAAGACGGGCGAGCTCAAGTGGACGGCTACCCCGGTTGATCTCATCTTCGGCTCGCATTCGGAGCTGCGCGCGATCGCCGAGGTCTATGCGGCAAACGACGGACGCGAGAAGTTTGTGCAGGACTTCGTCAATGCGTGGACCAAGGTAATGACCCTGGACCGCTTCGACTTGCGTTGATACCGGCTGAGAAAGGTACTCGAAAAAACCTGGACCGTCACTCACAGAGCGCCGGTCCAGGTTCCCAACTGAGATTCGAGAGCTTTTCTTGAATCAGGAAAACAGAACGGCGGCGTTAAATACGCCGCCGTTTTTCCTTGACGGCCACCCACCCTTACAAGGTCAGGACAATTACGCTGCCTGGCCGGGCCCATGCTACTGGAATAGTAAGGTCCAGGATGCAATTGTTTGGGAAAAATTAGATCCATGGGGTCAAGGGTCTGCCGACATCGATATTGAAATATTGCTTTGCCGATTGGGTCCGCCTCGTCCGCTCGGCTGAGACATCTTTGAGCGACTCCAGTATATCTGTGTAAAGATGCTTTCGCGCCTCCGCCGTTGTTAATGGCACCAGGCGCGAATCCAGCACGCCACTTACCACGGCCAGTGATTCCTGGTCGGTACTGGCTTTCTGGATCGAGTCAAGCAGTCTCGCCTTGCTGCTTCGATCACGCAGGTTGCTGAGAATATACATCGCTCCATCGATCAATCCCCAGACAATGTTGCAGCCAAGGATGCCGAACAGCATCTGTGTGGTGGCTTGCTCGCCCTCCCTAACGATCAGGCCTGCGCCCAATGTAAACGAAAGCACCATGATAAGACCGAAAAGAAATTCGCTGAGCTGATCCAGCGGGTCGAGATATCGGGCAAAAAATGAAGCTTTGGAGGACATGACCAGGCGCCCCTAAAAAGACCGCTCTCGGGATCGCAGAACAGAAAATAATACTTGCACGGGCGGTGCTACAATTGCAACGCAATGGTTGACGAGGCAGACGCGGACACCTGAGTCAATCGCTGGAGCGCGGGGGAGCGATGATCAAGCCCAAGACATCGAAGAAGCGGAGGGTACACATGATTGCCTGGATCGTTACGCTTTTCTATTTGGCCGGCATCCTGGCTGCTCTCGAAGCCGTCATGAAGACACGCACTCCGCAAGGTGCTGTGGCCTGGTCGGTGTCACTGGTGTCCTTTCCATTCCTTGCGTTACCCGCCTACCTTGTGCTTGGCCGAAGCAAATTCGAAGGCATGTCGGAGGTATTTGAGGACAGGAGGGAGGAGATTGAGCAGGTGCTGGATGACTACGACGCGGAGTTGGCTCCGTGGGCGATCGCACCCGGTGACGGACCCTCCTGGTACAAGGCTGTCAGGCAACTGTCCCATCTTGATCTGACTCGGGCAAACAGTGTCGACCTTCTGATCAACGGCGACGCCACCTTCGACAGCATCCTCGCCGGCATCGCGAAAGCGGAGCAATACATTCTGTTTCAGTTTTACATGATTCACGACGACGGCCTGGGTCGTCGCGTAAAAGCAGCGCTGATCGAGCGCGCGCAGGCCGGTGTGCGTGTTTACGTGCTATACGATGAGGTTGGCAGCAAGGGATTGCCTGCAGCCTACACCGATGAACTGAGAGCCGCGGGTATCGAAGTCAGTTCCTTCAAGCCCACGCAGGGTGCGCGGAATCGCTTTCAGATCAATTTCCGCAATCATCGAAAGATGGTTGTGGTAGATGGTAAGACTGCCTGGGTCGGCGGACACAACGTGGGCGATGAGTACATGGGGCTTGATCCCGAGTTCAGCCCCTGGCGCGACACCCATGTCCGGCTGGAGGGTCCGGTTGC
>JAPHSC010000344.1 GCA_026193125.1 Gammaproteobacteria bacterium | reverse complement strand
CGCCGCCACGGTGCTGTTCGGCACGGTTCTCTGGTCCAAGTTCGCGCATATGTTCTTCAAACCTGCCGCGGCTTTCAACAAACGGATGACCAAAGCCGACGGTTCAAATGAGAATCTGCCAGAAGTCCCCGATCTGACGGATCCTGCCGTACAGGAAAGGTATCCGGATATTCCGGAATACCTGGGCAAGAACCCGCCCAACATGGGCCTTGGCATCAAGCGCGAAGCACCAAGCCACTACTGAGTCGTTTCAACTAACCAAGATTCTTGAGAGAAGATAAATATGCCTACTTTCGTATACATGACCCGTTGTGACGGCTGTGGACACTGCGTTGATATCTGCCCTTCAGACATCATGCACATTGATCCGACCCTGCGCCGCGCCTACAACATCGAGCCCAACATGTGCTGGGAGTGCTACTCATGTGTCAAAGCGTGCCCGATGAATGCGATCGATGTTCGCGGCTACGCAGACTTCGCCCCACTGGGGCACTCGGTACGAGTCCAGCGCGACGAGGAAAAGGGCGTCATCGCCTGGCGCATCAAGTCCCGCAACGGCGAGACCGACCTCAATCTGCTGGCGCCGATTACGACCAAACCCTGGGGCACGGCCATCCCGCAACTGAAGAACGAGGCCGAACCCACCCAGGAAGTGCGTGACAGCCAGTTACTGTTCAACGAGCCGAAATATATCCGCATGGATGACGGCGACATTCATACCCTGGAATCCGCCGGGCTCAGAATGAAATCAGGGGTGTACTACTGATGGCCTACAAAACGATCGTTGAAGACAACATTGACATCCTGGTCGCGGGCGCCGGCCTCGGCGGCACGGGCGCTGCTTTCGAAGCACGCTACTGGGGCAAGGACAAGAAAATCGTTATCGCCGAAAAGGCGAACATCGACCGCTCGGGCGCCGTTGCCCAGGGCCTTTACGCGATCAACTGCTACATGGGAACCCGCTTCGGCGAGAACAACCCGGAAGACCATGTTCGTTATGCGCGCATCGACCTGATGGGTATGGTGCGCGAAGACCTGCTGTTCGACATGGCGCGTCACGTCGATTCGACGGTGCACCAGTTCGAGGAATGGGGTTTGCCGATCATGCGTGATCCCAAGACCGGCGCCTACCAGCGCGAAGGCCGCTGGCAGATCATGATCCACGGCGAGTCCTACAAGCCGATCGTGGCGGAAGCGGCGAAAAAGTCGGCGGACAAGGTCTTCAACCGCATCTGCGTCACCCACCTGCTGATGGACGATGCCAAGGAAAACCGCGTCGCCGGAGCCGTCGGATTCAACGTGCGCACGGGCAACTACCACGTATTCAAAGCCAAGGCCGTGATCGTCGGCGCCGGCGGTGCGTCCAACATCTTCCGACCGCGTTCGGTCGGTGAGGGCGCGGGCCGCGTCTGGTACGCCCCCTGGTCGTCGGGCTCGGCCTATGGGCTGTTGATTCAGGCAGGCGCGAAGATGACCCAGATGGAAAACCGTATCGTACTGGCTCGCTTCAAGGACGGCTATGGCCCGGTTGGCGCTTACTTCCTGCACCTGAAGACATACACCCAGAACGCCTACGGCGAAGAGTACGAGTCGAAGTGGTTCCCCGAACTGCAGAAAATGGTGGGCAAGGAGTACCTCGATCCGGAAGCTTCGCACCTGACCCATCGCCCGATCCCGACCTGCCTGCGTAACCACGCGCTGATCAACGAGGTCAATGCCGGCCGCGGTCCGATTCACATGGTGACCATGGAAGCCTTCCAGGATCCTCATCTCGAGGAAATCGGCTGGCACAACTTCCTCGGCATGACCGTTGGCCAGGCCGTGTTGTGGGCGGCGACGGATGTCAATCCGAAGTACGAAAACCCGGAACTGACGACCTCCGAGCCGTATGTCATGGGTTCGCATGCAACCGGGAGCGGCGCCTGGTGCTCCGGCCCCGAAGACGTGTCACCGCCCGAGTATTTCTGGGGCTATAACCGCATGACCACGGTCGAGGGCCTGTTCGGTGCGGGCGACGCCGTAGGCGGTACCCCGCACGCTTTCTCGTCCGGTTCGTTCACCGAGGGACGACTTGCCGCCAAGGCCGCGTGCAAGTACATCGACGACGGCAAGGCCGAGGGTATTCGCGTTTCGCAGGAGCAGCTCGATCGCCGCAAGGCCGAGATCTACAAGCCGATGGAGCATTACAAGGTCTTCCGCAACGAAATTGTTGCCGGCGACGTCAACCCGAACTACATCAACCCGCGCCAGGGCCTCGATCGCCTGCAGAAGCTGATGGACGAGTACGGCGGCGGCGCCACGGTCAATTACATGACCAACGACAAGCTGTTGCACATCGGCCTGAAGAAACTGAAAACGCTGGAAGAGGACCTCGACAAGATTGGCGCCAAGGACATCCATGAACTGCTGCGTGCATGGGAGCTGAAGCACCGGGTTCTTACCTCCGAGTCGGTCTTGCAGCACACGCTGTTCCGCAAGGAAACCCGCTGGCCGGGCTACTACTACCGTGGTGATGCCATGAAGCTGGATGACAAGAACTGGCATGTGCTGACCGTTTCCCGTCGTAATCCGGAAACCGGCGAATACACCATGGAGAAGGCTCCCCTGTATCACCTGGTTAGTGAACAAGAGGAAGCAGCGTAAGGAAGAAGGCAAATAATTGGGGTCAAAATAATTGGGGTCAGAGTAAAAATACCGGGGTACACCTGCTCGAAAACAGGGGTCAGGTATTTTTACTCTGACCCCAATTATTTGTTTTTACTCTGACCCCAATTATTGCTCTACTCTGACCCCGTGCCTCACTTTACCCTAACCCCATCATTTGCATGGCGTAGATGAACATCATTGAACACACAGATGAGGAGATCCTGGCGGTTGCCCACCCGATGTGGGACGACCTGATCACCTACTCCAACAAAGG
>JAPHSC010000357.1 GCA_026193125.1 Gammaproteobacteria bacterium | reverse complement strand
CAACGTTGAATTACAACCGCTGCCGTATGCACTACCGGGACTTCCTAACTCTCCGGCCGCATCAGAGGGAACAGCAACACGTCCCGAATAGAGGCCGAGTCTGTGTACAACATCACCAGCCGGTCAATGCCTATGCCAAGACCGCCCGTGGGCGGCAGGCCAACTTCAAGGGCGCGAATGTAATCATCGTCAAAGAACATGGCCTCATCGTCCCCCGCATCCTTGGCCGCCACTTGCTCACGGAAACGCTCGGCCTGCTCCTCGGGGTCATTCAGCTCCGAGAACCCGTTAGCCATTTCGCGTCCGGAAATAAACAGTTCGAAACGGTCCGTGATGAATGCGTCTGCGTCATTGCAGCGAGACAGCGGTGAAACTTCCGTGGGATAAGCGGTTACGAAGGTGGGCTGTAACAACTTGCTTTCCACGGTTTCATCGAAAAGACCGATTAACAGCTTGCCCGCCCCGTAACTGTCCTGGACCTCTATTTTCAAGCTTCGACAGACCTGGCGCAGGTAATCCACGTCACGCAAACGCAGAGGGTCCAGTTCCGGGTTGTACTTGAGCACAGACTCTTCCACCGTGATTTTCTGGAACGGTTTTGACAGATCAACTTCGATGCCCTGGTAATTCAGTACCTCGCGCCCCAGCACTGATCTGGCAGTATCGCGAATCAGGTTTTCGGTAAGGTCCATAATGTCTTCGTAATCGGCGAAGGCCTGGTACAACTCCAGCATGGTGAATTCCGGATTGTGCCGGGTTGATATTCCCTCGTTGCGAAAACTGCGATTGATCTCGTAGACCCTGCCAAGCCCTCCAACGATAAGCCGTTTCAAATACAGCTCTGGCGCGATACGCAGGTAAAGCCGCATATCCAGAGTGTTGTGGTGGGTGACAAAGGGACGCGCCACGGCACCACCAGGTATCGGGTGCAACATCGGCGTTTCGACTTCCATGAATGCCAGCGCATCCAGGTGACTGCGAATGCTGGCCAGGGTCTTGCTGCGAATCTGGAAAGTCTCGCGGGTGGACTCGTTGATGATCAGGTCCACGTAGCGCTGACGATAACGGGTTTCCTGGTCACTCAGGCCATGAAATTTTTCCGGCAGGGGACGCAAGGACTTGGTAAGGGGGCGCAATTCGTCAACCCAAAGCGACAGCTCTCCGGTTCGGGTCTTGAACAACCTGCCCCGGGCGCCCAGGATGTCTCCCCGGTCCCAACTCTTGAAATCATCATACAGTTCCTCACCCAGCACATTCCTTTGCACAAACAACTGCAACTGACCCGAGCGGTCCTGGATTTTTGCAAAGCTCGCCTTGCCCATCACGCGCTTGGCCAGCATTCGACCGGCAACACTTACCACCAGACCCAATTCCTCCAACGCCTCGGCAGTGAACTCGCTATAGGCCTGGTGCAAATCAGCGGCAAGGGCTTCCTGGCGAAAATCATTGGGATAAGCGTTACCTCTTGCGCGCATCTCATTGAGCTTGCGTCGGCGCTCCGCGATCAGGGTATGTTCTTCTTCGTGACTCATCTGCGAATCCTGTGTTGAAAAGGTCGGACTACAAGCCCTGCTTGAGACTGGCCTCAAGAAATTGATCCAGGTTTCCGTCCAATACCGCCTGGGTATTGCCGGTTTCCACATTAGTACGTAAATCCTTGATGCGCGACTGGTCCAGGACATATGAGCGTATCTGGCTGCCCCACCCTATGTCCGACTTGCTGTCTTCCAGTGCGTCGGACTCCAGCTTGCGCTTTTGCAGCTCCAGTTCATACAACTTGGCCTTCAGCTGTTTCATGGCTGTGGCCTTGTTCTTGTGTTGGGAGCGGTCATTCTGACACTGAACCACAGTACCCGTGGGATTGTGGGTAATTCGCACCGCTGATTCCGTGCGGTTCACATGCTGGCCGCCTGCGCCGCTGGCACGGTACACGTCGATACGCAGGTCGGCGGGATTGATCTCGATATCGATGTCATCATCCACTTCGGGCGACACAAACACCGCCGCGAAGGAGGTATGCCTGCGATTACCGGAATCGAAGGGCGACTTCCGCACCAGTCGATGAACGCCAGTCTCGGTGCGCAACCAGCCGTAAGCATATTCGCCACCAAAGCGCACGGTAGCACTCTTTATGCCTGCCACCTCGCCCGCTGACGCTTCTATGATCTCGGTAGAAAATCCCCGTGCCTCACCCCATCTCAGGTACATGCGCAGCAGCATCTCCGCCCAGTCCTGGGCTTCAGTGCCACCAGATCCGGACTGGATATCCAGAAAAGCGTTACAGGGATCCATCTCGCCGCTGAACATGCGGCGAAACTCCATCTGACCGACCTCGGTTTCCAACGATGCCAGGTCAGCGGACAACTCATTTACCGTGCCCTGGTCCTGCTCCTCTATGGCCATCTCCAGCAAATCGCCGGCGTCCTGCAGGGCCTGCTGTAAGCGATCCAGGTTACCAACCAGCAACTCCAGTCGGACCCGCTCGCGGCCCAGGGACTGGGCCCGTTCCAGGCAGGCTTCCAGCCGTTCTCGGGCGCTGCCCAGGCGTCCGTGATCCAGGTCCACCCGGGCCAGGTTGAGCAGCCCGATGGTCTCGGCCTGAAGCAGGCCCAGCACGCGGTTGAGTGAGAGCAGGCTCTCGAAGTGCTCCCGGGCCCTCACCAGCCGCCCGCGGTGGTGGTGGATCAGGCCCAGGTTGCCGAT
>JAPHSC010000199.1 GCA_026193125.1 Gammaproteobacteria bacterium | reverse complement strand
TTCTTGGCCAGCAGGTGTGCGAAATTGGCCTCACACATACCGCCCTGGCAAGTTCCCTGGGTAGCCGTCGTATAACGCTTGCATGTTTCGATGTTGTTGAAACCTTCGGCGATTGCTTGCTCGATATTCTGTTCGTTGACATCATGGCAATAACACACAAAGGTCTTACCCTTGTTCTTGTCGTCGCTCAGAAGCGGTTGCAAAGAGACGCTCCTGACATCTGAGGCGTGCTCAGCGATCTTCTGCTCCACCGGCGCAATCTCCACGCCAAGGGTTTTCAGGGCGCTCTCGGCGGCGATTCTTCCCTGCGTCTTTATCGCTTCAGGATCCTCAAGACCGAGCAACCTTCCGGCCGCATGGTAGGCGGGTGGCAAGCCATCGGGCAGGTAGAAATTCAGGCCGGCGTCATAGATCATCCTGGCTCCAACCTGCCCCAGGAGCTTGTGTCGCGGGTAACGACCGGAAGAGGCAACGATGGTCTCGCAAGCAACGGTCTGCGTGTCGGATCTATCAAGGGACACCAGTGTGGCGGACTTGATTCTCTTTCTGCCGGAGGTGCCGGAAAGCGTATAGCCGCTCCAGATCTTGACGCCCTTCCCGGCAAGCTGCGATTTCAGGGTTTCATCAAGGCCGTCAGTTCGAAAATCAACCAGTCCAGCCAGGCTGACTCCCTTGTCGAGCAACTCCAGGGCAACCTGGGCCAGATAGTCATCTCCTCCGGCCAGCAAAACACTACCTCTGGGCTTGATGCCCCAAAGATGAATCAGTCTCTGTGCCGCTTCCGGCAAGATGACGCCGGGCCGATCATTGTGGGCAAATACCATCGGCGAGGAACCGGTGCCGGTGGCGATGACAGCGGTCCCGGGTCTGACAAACCAGGTCCGCTCCACGAATTGTTCTTCCCCACCGCAGGACTGGACACAGACAGCCAGGCCATCGGGGAAAATCGCCGATACATTTGTGGAGGTCAGGACCTTGATATTGCCGTGCCTTTCCAGGCGGCGAATTGATTGCTGTGCCCGGGCGTATCCGGCCTCACCCTGGAAGGCCTCGAACCCGCCCAACTGGGGATCGGCCTCGGCCAGGACAACCCTGATACCAGTTTCTGCCGCCGTAATGGCAGCCTCCATACCGGCCAGGCCACCGCCGATCACCAGCATCTCCGGGTTCAGGTTTACCGTATCAACTTTCGGCTTTGCCGGCAGCGGTTTGACCTTGGCCATATTGCCGGGCATTGCGCGAATGATTTCTTTAACTCTCTTCCAGAACCAGATTGGCTTGTAGAACATCTTGTAATAAAAGCCGGTGGGCATGGCCCAGGAAAACGAGTCCGCCAGCGCCTTGGGGTCATACTCGAGATTGCCATGCGGCTCGACGACCATGCCGTCCCGGACGGAAGTCTGGCATGTCTTGATATGCATTCGCCCGTCAACATTCATCGTACAGCGCGAGCATTGCCCGGTCAGGCAGGACGCTGACCTGCGCCGGTGGTATTTGAAGGAGCGCGAGAATGTGTCAATACCCGTTGCCAGCAAGGCGGAGGCGACCGTGTCTCCCGCAAACGCTTTGACAGGCTTGTTTTGATAGTAGAACGTCAGGGGTTTTGTCCGGTCTACGATTTGTGTCGGACTCTCGGGCAGTCTGCCAGCCATGGGTCTAATCCTCAATGAGCTTGATTTCATGCGTGGCAATGTTGCGCCTGATCTTTATCCAGTCTCCGCAACCCATGGTGTGGTACCACCATTCGTCCTGAAACTCCGGCATGTTTTCGTGGAAAAAAAGGTAGTCACACCACGCTTTCATGTCAGCACCCTGGTCCGGAGCGCGTTTGCACTCACCGCCAAAATTGAATTCATAGGGGTTACGACCCCCGCAGTTTGGACAATCAATGAGAAATGCCATACGCCATACCTGTCACAAGATAATTTCACGAACCAATTGTCTGGTGTAAAACCTGTCGAGCCCGAAAGCCTTGATCTTCTCGGGCATCTGGTCGGTAGCGATGTACTCTGCCGAGTACTTGCCGGAGGCCGGTACCGATTTAAAGCCGTAATAGCCCCAGGCGATATCCAGCGACAGCCCGTCGATACCACATCCCCCCATTACCGGCGCCGAGTCTCCGGTACAGTCACACAGACCTGACCAGGTACGCACGATCCTGACATGTGCCAGGTCCGGAAAGTACTCCATAATCTTGAACGCCCGATCCGCTGACTCCTCATAGGTGGTATAGGAGTTCCACGATTGAAAGTGGTCCAGGGGTCCGCCAAGAATCAGGTCGCCTTTCAGGGTTTGCTGGGTATAAAAATGTAACCGGGGAGAGGCAACATAGTAGTCAAGGAATGGCTGCATGATGTCGGTGGTCATTACTTGCATCGGGATGGTTGTCACCGGGAACTTCATACCGATCATGCGGCCGATTTCCGAGGAGTAGCCACCCACGGCGGCATGCACCTTGCCAGCTGCGATAGTACCGACGTTGGTCTCGACGCCGGTGACTCTTTCTCCCTCGATATTGATCCCGGTTACATCGACTCCGACACAAATATCCACACCGTACCTGGCACAGGCCATCGCGTAGCCCCAGACGGCTGCATCATGATGGACGGTGCCGCCCTCGGGGTGAAACTGCGCACCGAAAATCGGTAGCGCCGGTTTGTCGCTGGTATCCAGTGAGGGAATCATCTTCTTGAGTTCACTCGGGCTGAGCATGTCGATCTTGATACCCGCCCTGCGCTGGCTATCACTCATCATGCGCATGCTGGCCAGTTCGAAATCGCTGTGGGCCAGGGCGATGAGGCCCTTTTTCTGCACCATCAGGTTCCATTCCAGTTCGGCGCTCAAGCCGTCCCACATTTCCAGGCTCTCCTTATAGAAGGGCAAGGTTTCATGTGCGCGCTTGTTGGCACGAACCATTTCAGTGTTCCGTCCGGAGCCGCCAAATCCGATATAGCGTCTTTCCAGAACGGCGATGCGTCCTACCTTGTGATATCGGGCAAGGTAATAGGCTGTTGCCAGGCCGTGCAAACCGCCGCCAATGATGACCACGTCATAGCTCTTGCCCGGTTCTTTGTACTGCAACAGTTTCTGCATTTTGGCCATTGGCGTTCCTGTGCGGATAGTGTCTCGAGTATTCTCAAAACCTGATTTGCCGAAAACCTGTCAGGCTCCGTGTCTTGTCCCTTGTCGGAATCCCGGTCCCATCAAACCAGGGTCAGAGTCTCGCGTTCGACAATTCGACGTACCTGTTCAACCCGGATCGGGAATGACCAGCTTGAAACCACCCTGTCGCTCCGACACTCTTGCTTGCGAGCTGCAATCGAGCAACTACACGGATTCCTCGAGAAAGCATCTGCACTTCTCATTGAACCAGATTCATCGCCAAAGTCCGCTCGCGGAGTGAGTTTGGAATCCTGTCAGTGATTGGGAGAATAACAAGCCTCCGGCGGACCCGATTGATAATTCAGGACAATTTTTTGATTATGGATGACAACCGCCATAACGGGTGGCTTGACTGGCAGGCTCCTGCCCCCGGCCGCCTTCGAAACCAGAATGAGTCAGCCTGGATTCACTGGACTTTATGATCCAAAACAAAGCGGCGAACAGTGCTACACTTCTTGTGTCGCACTATAACAAATATTAGTCGCGCCATACCAATGATAGAAACGAATTTTGACCGAAACTTACAGCGTCAATATTTCGCGCCAAGACATGGCGGCCAAACAATCCGATGGAGACTCAAGATGGCTGACGCTTCGAAACCGCTTGCCGGCAAGATCGCCGGTGGTCACCTGCTCGCAAAAGCGATGGCAGATAAAGGGATCAAACGCATATTCTCTGTCTGCGGCGGATTTATCAATCCTGCATACATGGGTTGTGAGCACTTCGGCATAGAGGTCATAGGCTGCCGAAACGAACTCGAAGCCGGATTCATGGCTGCGGCCTCGGCGCGCCTGACCCGGCAAGCAGCGGTTTGCCTTGCGGAGCCCAGCGGCTTTACGAATTACATATCTGCGGTTGCCGAGGCGCATTACACCGGCGACCCGGTGATTTTCATCAGTGCATCGGCAAATTCCAACAACCATGACAACGCCGGATTCAAGGAAATGCCGCAGACGAACGTTGTTGACTGTATGACCAAATATGCAATCGAGGTCAACGATGCACAAAGGATCGGATGGTTCTTCGACAAAGCTTATGACATCGCGGTAAATCAACCGACGGGCCCTGTTCAGTTGACCATCCCGACCAACTATCTTTTTTCAGGGCGGGTTGAACTGGAGCAGGCGGCGGGGGGCCGGAAATACGACACGACTCGAAATAAAGTGCACAAACCGGTACCGAACCCCGAGGATATCGCTGAGTTCATCGAGCTTCTCGGTCAGGCCA